>CALJIY010000144.1 GCA_937973945.1 uncultured Saprospiraceae bacterium
AGTCGAAGTTGAAAAATTAATCGAAGTCCCAGTCGAAGTGATTAAAGAAGTGGAAGTCATCAAGGAAGTCGAGGTTGAAAAATTAATCGAAGTCCCGGTCGAAGTGATTAAAGAAGTGGAAGTCATCAAGGAAGTCGAAGTTGAAAAATTAATCGAAGTCCCGGTCGAAGTGATTAAAGAAGTGGAAGTCATCAAGGAAGTCGAAGTTGAAAAATTAATCGAAGTCCCGGTTGAAGTGATTAAGGAAGTGGAGGTGATTAAAGAAGTGGAAGTAATGGTAGAGGTAGAAAAAATAGTGGAAGTACCTGTGGAAGTGATACAAGAGGTCGAAGTGATCAAGGAAGTCGAAGTGATTAAAGAAGTCGAAGTCGAAAAATTAGTCGAAGTTCCGGTCGAGGTCATCAAAGAAGTAGAGGTAATGGTAGAGGTAGAGAAAATAGTGGAAGTTCCAGTAGAAGTGATTAAGGAGGTAGAGGTGATTAAGGAAATAGAAGTGGAAAAACGAGTAGAAGTGCCTGTTATCAAGGAAGTGGAAATCGAAAGAATTGTAGAGATTCCAATTGAGGTAACAAAGGAAGTGGAAATTGAAAGAATTGTCGAAGTGCCTTTCGAAGTGATTAAAGAGATAAAGGTAGAAGTGGAAAGAATTGTAGAGGTACCTACCGAAGTCACCAAAGAAGTAGAGGTAGAAGTAATTAAGGAGGTGATCGTAGAAAAAATAGTAGAAGTACCTGTAGAAAGAATCGTAGAAGTTGAGCGAATAGTAGAAGTACCTGTAGAAGTAATTAAGGAAGTAGAAATAATCAAAGAAATACCTGTAGAAATGGTCAAGAATGTACCATTTGAAGTGGTCAAGGAAGTAGAAAGAATAGTAGAGGTGCCAGTGGAAGTGATCAAGGAAGTAGAGGTCATCAAAGAAAAAGAGGTGATCGTAGAAGTGATCAAGGAGGTAGTAGTAGAAGTAATTAAAGAAGTAGAAGTAGTCGTAGAGGTACCAGTAGAGGTGATCAGAGAAGTGGAAGTCTTTAGAGATGTTACGTCTTCCAGAAGGGTTGCAGGTGGAAAAAGCACGCTAATGGGAGAAGAGGCAAGTAAAACAACCTCTAAAGGAAAAACTAAGAAAGCAACGGAAACCAAAAAGAGTAAAGCAAAAGCGCCTACTCCAGTATCTGCTGAATTTAGAGACAACTTTATCGTAATCGAAGGGATCGGACCGAAGATAGAACAGCTACTATTCAATAGCGGTATTTATACTTGGAAACAGCTTGCCGCACAAACGCCTGAATCGATCAAAGAGATTCTAGCAGAAGCTGGTCCTCGTTATAGAGTGCATGATCCATCTACCTGGCCACAACAAGCAAAGCTTGCTAGTAATGGCCAATGGGATGAATTAAGAGAATGGCAAGATCAATTAGACGGTGGAAAACTGTAAATAATTTGAGAAAGTTCAAGCTCAAATGTCAAGTTCAAGTATCAAGCACACAAAACGTTGACAACTAGAATAATATAAAACAGTCGTTTTATTTTGACACAGATTATTGAACAAATCTAATAATTTTATAAATTTAAAGAACGCATTGCTTATTGTAATGCGTTCTTTAAACTTACTCGCATATTCCTGACCCACTTCATACACACACTGCCTATGTTTACGCTCTCCAAAGAAAATCGCATTAATACCATCATTCCTGATCAAAATAGCTTTTCAGATACTATTTATATACAACGAGCGGGAAAGATTCATAGCCTTAAAATATCTGTCGCGATTAGTCATCCTTATATAGGTGACATCTCTATCAAATTATTAAGTCCTTCTGGCACAGAGGTCATCTTAAGAGATCAACAAGGTGGAAGAGATAATAATTTAGATATTGTATTCCAAGGAGGAGCATTAGATATATTAAAAGGAGAAGCCACCAATGGTCCCTGGATATTAACGGTACAAGATCATGCTGCACATGACGATGGCACCTTAGATTCTTGGAGCATCGATTTAAGTGGAGAGGAAGAAAGTGATTATACTACAGAAATATTTATTCCGAATGTTATTTCTAAAGAAGTATTTACCAGTAAACAAGAATGTCGTTTTAATGGGCGAGTAACAAAAGCGGAAGCACAGGTAGATTTAGTTCATCCAGCCATAAAAGACCTCATCATTTCTATTGTTGCACCTAGTGGTAAGGAGGTTATCTTGCATAACAGAGAAGCAAGCGATAAACCGCACCTCCATAAAAGATGGAGTAATTATTCTTTGAAAGCGTTTGTTGGAGAAACCACGCTTGGTGATTGGATATTAAAAATTAAAAATTTCAATTTATCCAATGCGGGTACTTTAGAACATTGGAAAATAAGATTCCATTTTGAACGAGAAGATGACCTGACTTTACTTAAAGGTATTAGTCCTAAAGTCGAGACCTTGTTAAAAGATGCTGGCATATTTGCTTATATGGACTTGGCTACTGCTTCTACAGATTCCATCAAAAAAATTCTGTTAGCAGAAGATCCTGCCTATGGTGTCTATGATCCTAGTACTTGGTCCAAGCAAGCTATATTAGCGGCGCAAGGTCAATGGGAGAAATTGAAAAATTTGAAGGATAGTATTAGTTAAGCAAATAATTTTTAAACGGGCGTTTAAATAATTGCTCTGTTAATGCCAGGTAATCAATGTAGGACTCATATATTTCTATTTCTATTTTCAGTAAGTCTAACTGTTGCTTGATTTTTTCCACATTTGTATTCAGCATTAACAAAGGCGTGGCACCTTCTGCTTGTGTAGCTAGTCGAACGATTTCGGCTGCTTTGGTATTTTGACGATTGGTTAACGTCTTAAATAATTTACCTTTTTCTAATAAGGCCAATAAGGCTTGTTTTTTTCTATTCGTTTTCTCTTCTTGTATAGCTCGTTCGGTTCTTATTTTCCTTTCTAGTTGATCTTGTTCAATCTTTATTTCTTCTATCGCTAATTGTCCTGCCTTGGCTTGAGGTATTCTAAAACCAGCACCAATAGAAATTTTTTCCTTAAAGGGGTCACCGTAAGGGCCACCAAATTCTACTTGAACAAAATCTAACCATTGTTTATCTTCTAACTCTTTTATGGCTAATTCTGATGCTAGCATCGTGCTCTTTAAGTTATTTCGCTGATCGGCTTGTCTAATATTTTTCACTGCGAGCGATGCTCCATTTACCAATTGCTCAATACTTTCGACAGAGATGATATCAGAAAAATCAGCTTGCTGATCTGGCAGGTAGTAGTCAATTTCTTTTTGTAAAGTTTGTAGAATTATTTCTGCATCAGTTATATCCCGCTGTACTTTCAATAAGTCTTTTATATTTAAGTTATTAAATTGTCCTAATTCTAGCAGCACCGTTTCAATATCTTGATAACTTGTTAATAGTTTTTTATATAATTGGATGGATTGACTCACATCATAGATCGCTAACCAATCCTCATAGGCCATCTTTAAAAAAATAGCTCCATAAGCATATTGATCTAAATTAGCAGCCTCTTGTAGTTGTCGAATTAATTGCACTTCTGCTTTCCTTATTGATTTAGAATTGGGGCTTACCCGGAGTGTGTAACTTTGCTGCTCAAAATCAAAGTCCTTCGTTTTGGTACGTAGCTGCATGTCTTTGAGCCACGAAGTTTGTAAGGAGGAAGAGGCAGCCGTGGAATTAATTTGCTTTTGAAATGCTTGAATATGTTGTTTAATAAAGGTAGCCGTAGATATAGTGGATTGAGCAGAAAGGGAGATACTTACAAATAACAAAAGGATAAGTAAAATAGATAAGGAAGCTACCCTTGAAGCCATGAAACTTCTAAGTCGTGCTATCGCTACAAATCTATCTTGGTCATTGCCTATCATAAAATGGGTCCTTTTGCAATTCCGCTAAAGTTTTCTCCTCTCTAGCTTTTGCTATAATTTCTTTTGAAGGATTAATAAATTCTAAAATAATTTTTTCCTTTTGTAAAAAACGATTAACTGGTGGTATAGACACCAATACTTCTCTCCCATAAGTCTTAATATCAGGCATTTTTCGCAAGCGTTCTGGAATTTCAATAATTCTAGACCCTAAGCCAACTACCTCTCCTTTACATTTAATCGTAGCATCTTTGGTAGAACGAATGATAAAAGAATCTCTCAAATTAACATGCAATACTAGATGTTCTTGAACAAATCCTTTTACCAATGTCGGATTAGGTTCATAGAAAGATATTAAGGTTTCATAAGCTGGTTTATGCTCTGCTTCTTTGCAATGTATATTGCCAACCAAACCGTCCGTAGGCGCTAGTATTTGTACTAGCTTTTTTTGGTTTGATCGGTCAAAATACTGCTGCGCTTCTAAACGTTCAATATTTATCTTATATGGATTTTTACCAACCACTAATTCCTGTTGAACCGCTCGTATCTGCTTTATATAGGTAGACTTAATTAAAGACAATTCTCGTTCCAATGCTTCAATTTTGTCAGAAACTGGTTGATAAGTATTGTTTTTAACAGGAACACTCTTCAATTTTTTATAAATAGTCTGATCAAAAGACTTTTGTTGTTGTAATTTGTGGATAGCAGTGGCGATGCGCTCTTCCTCCATTTTCCTTTTCGTCTGTAAACGACTAATTTCTTGTTCTTTTTCCGTTTTCCAAACAATCTCTTTGGCTTGTAATTCTGCTATCTGATAAGGCTCTTCGTTCATGACCTGCTTTGATTGTATCTGATAAACATCTAATAGCGGCGTATTTGCTTTTACATAGGCCCCTGGTTGTACATGGATATTCGCTATTGCTATAGCTGAATTGTGATTTATTTCTGTTTCTTTGTTTTCTGCAAATCCATAGAAAGACACTACTTCTGTCACCAAAGTATCATTCAATTGCCAAAGTAAACCGCCAATACATAGAATGGCTATATAGTACGCGTTGAGGTACTTCATGATCGTTATTTATATTAGAAATCAGGGGTTAGATGTAAGGCCTTTACTGCATAATGCTTGAAGGATTTACTAGCTTTCTAATTGCTTGTACTTTAGTTGATTTATATCGATAGGGATCAATAGCTAATCTATTAGTAGAATTAATAGATTCTATACTATAGTAATAAGATGGGTAAGGGGTATGATGTAACTTAAAAGAGGGAGGTTGAAGGGCTAACTAAGCTTGTCAGGACATCAATTCACAAACTTGTATTATATGAACATTGAATGCAAAAACCGAAGATACGTAGAAGCGACTTTGGAGTCAAGTATTTGTAGAGATTTATATTTCTATAAATTGAAGTTATTAACGATGCAATTCCAGAAAACCAGTAAAAACCCGATTATCCTCATCATTTAATTCTAGACAATAGAAATAGGCACCATCTGGCAATTCTTTATTACCTTTCCATGTACCTGCCCAGTCATTATCATAACCAATTACATCGTATACACGCTCGCCCCAACGATTATAAATTTGTAAGCGACTTTCCGGGAATTCTTCAATACCAGAGATAAAGAAGAAATCATTGTAGGTATCTCGATTAGGAGAGACCGCTGTAAAGATCACAATATCAATACACTCTATCCAGACTTTTGCCACAGCCGTATCACAACCAATAGCATTACAAATGGAGTAGGTAAATTCATCAAAACGCGCACAAAATTCATCAGAGATATAAGTGACAGAGCCATCTAAATTAAGGTTAGCTTCTCCATATAAAGGCGGCTCCACTATAGAAATTCCATCTTCCAAAACGCCAAAGGGTGTATCATTAGAAAGAATATCTATTACCACGGGTGTACCAATAGTCGTCGTATCTATATCATCTATTGCCGTCGGTAGTTCTTTAAATTCAACCACCAAGGCATCAAAATAAGCGGTATCACAATTTCCTTCACTATCACACAGAATCACACAAGCAGTATCTCTCCCTAAATCCACCCCGGTGTATTCTACACAGTTGGTCAACGGATTTAAAAAGAAATCCACATGCTCGCCTGATTGTTCTAAACAAATATTTTCAAAAGTAGTAATGCTTCCAGGAAAAATTTCTTCATCAAAACAATAGATCATAGTCTCATTAATAAACAAGGTATCTTGTAAACGATCTGGTTCATCATTGACCACATTAATCATAAATGGAATGGTATCGCAGACGTTTGCATCATCACAGAAAATGACCAGCGTCGTATCCATGCCAATTACATTACCCGTATAGATTATACAGTTGTTAACCGTATCTACTTCATAAGAGACAACAGGTTTAATAGAATCTGTTATCATTTGTTGAATTTCAATGTCAGAGATCTCCCCTAAAGAACCTAAGGCACTAGCATCTATACAAGTCTCCCCTACCCCTTTGACCACTAAAGAATCAACATATTCTAAGGTTTCAACAAAAATTCCGAGGTAGGTCGTATCACAAATTCCAAAAGAATCACATATGATAACACAAGCTGTATCAATCCCTGGTTCCAATCCTTCTACGACAACACAAGTATCATTCACTACCTCCACAGATGCTATATCATTTTGCAAACAACCGACTGTTATACTTGCCACCCCTCCTGTTAATTCTTCTGTAGAGAAGCAAATAGTATCTTGCTCCCCTGGAACAAAAATAATATCTGTGGTATCTGTAAAGACACAATTAATCATTACTAATATAGAGTCGGAACAACCAGTATTAGGATCAACTAATATCGCTTCATGTCGACCTATATCGATTAGGGTAGAAAATCCTGTTGTACCCATATCCGTTTGGCAAAGATCATTGGTATCTATCGGCACTGCAAAACCATCTATACTTAATTGTAATAAATTATCATTATCAAGTGGATAGTCAAAACAGATCTCATTTAACTCTGCGCAAGCAATCGTTTGGGTAGCAATCGTATCTACGCCAACTGAAAGATCACAATCTATATCACATAGTCCTGCTAACTGTGGATCAGCTAAAGCAAAATCAACTACAGCTTCACAAGCAGAAATATTATCGGAAATAGTAACTGCATAAATTCCAGGTGACAAACTAGTATTGCTATTAGTAAGACTCTCCCAACTATAAGTATAGTCTCCACTTCCTCCTTCTAAGGAAATACTAACGGCCCCATCATTTAATTCACAGCTTGGTTGACTATCAATCATTGCTGCTGCACTAAATACATTATCTGTCAATAAAGTAATGGTGAATGGGCTTGTACAATTAGCTGTGGTAGGATCAGTGATCGTCACTAGATAATCTCCAGCTAAAATATTAAATCGTTCACTTCCTATAAATCCATCCTCCCATGTATAAGTATAGGTCGTTGGACTTAAACGGATGGAACCGTCTTCACTTCCACTACAGGAAGAAGGATTAGTAATAGCATTGGCAACTAATTCTTCATTTACTAAGTTGACACTAACGCTAGTAACACAAACCGTATCTCTAAGATCTGTAATAACTATTTGATAATCTCCACTAGGTAAGTCCGTTCTAATATTTTGAGTATTCCCGAATATGCCTACATTAGGCTGCCAATCAAAACGGTAATTGGAAGGGTCAGAAACGAGTGTTAGATTAACCATTCCATTATCCAATCCACAAGTCGGATTGGTGACTACATTATCTACAACAGGACTAGCATTTGTATTCCCAAATGGAACGCCCACTTCAATTATTTGTCCACAAGTCGGGTCTGCAATAGGTGTAACCGTCACACTATAAGTACCGATACTTAGTTCGGTTCTACTATTAGCTTGAGCTCCTGCAATACCTGCATCTGAAGGCCACGCATACGTATAATCTGTAATAGCCCCATTTACCTCCAATGTAATAGAACCATTTGTAGACCCACAATCTGCAGGATTCACAATTGTATTATTAACGAAATCAGCTTCAGGTTCTGTGATCGTAAAATTAACTATCTGGTTGCAGGTTCCTGCGCCATTCAATCGTACCGTCACACTATAATCACCCGCTGGTAAAGATTCCATGATATTGGTGCTGGCGCCTATTGTGCCAAGATTGGGATCATAGGTGAAACTATAGTTCGTCAAATCTCCATCCACGATCACTTCTACGCTACCATTAGAACTATTACAATCACTAGGTCTTATAATGGTATCTAATACAAGTGGTGCTGAATCTTCAGGAACTACTAGATCAATCATTTCATTACAATCATTTTCATTATGGGCAATTGTTATATTATAATTTCCTGCTGGTAAATCTGTTTGTATATTCGGTGTAATTCCAGCTATCCCTTCATTTGGTAAGTAAGTAAACGTGTAATCTTCTATGGCGCCATCCACTAAGATTTCGATCATTCCATTATCAATGCCACAAGAAGCTGGCGTAATATTATTACCACTCACAATAGTTATATCTCCTTGCTCTGGGACAACGATCGTTTGTGTTTCTCCACATATTGGATTGGATGTTAAGGATACTCTAAGAGTATAGGTACCTGCTGGCACATTGGTTTGTACATTAGGGGTAGCTCCTGCTGTTCCAACCTCTGGTGCATAGCTATACGTATAAAGTGTAGGGTCTCCTGTCACTTGTAATTCTACTATTCCGTTTTCTAAGCCACAACTTGCTGGCGTGATATTACTGTCTGTTATATAGCTTACGGTAGCATCCTCTGGGACCACGATCGTTTGCGTTTCTTCACAGCTCGGATTGGAAGCGAGTGCTACCCTAAGGGTGTAAGTACCTGCTGGTAAATTCGCTCGCAAATTAGGCGTCGCACCTACCGTTCCTTCATTCGGTTCATAGCTGTACGTGTAAAGTGTCGGGTCGCCTTCTACTGCTAATTCTACCGTTCCATTTGCTAAGCCACAACTGGCTGTCGAAATATTACTATCTATTATATAGCTGACTGCAGCATCCTCTGGGACAACGATCGTTTGGATTTCCTCACAGATCGGATTGGATATTAATGCAACGGTAACGGTATAAGTACCCGCAGGTAAGTTCGCTCGTAGATTCGGGGTCGCCCCTTCTGTGCCTGCATTTGGTTCATAAGTATAAGTGTAAAGCGAAAGATCCTCTGCTACTAATATTTCTACTGTTCCATTTTCTAAACCACAACTTGCTGCCGTAATATTGCTATCTGTGATATAGCTTACCGCATCGTCCCCTGGAACAACTATTGTTTGGGTTTCTTCACAGCTCGGATTAGTTATTAATGCTACCTTAATTGTGTAATCACCCGCGGGTAGGTTTTCGCGTAGGTTCGGTGTTGTACCTGCTGTTCCTACGTTTGGTTCATAGGTATAGTTGTACAAAGTGTTATCTCCTTCCACTATTAATTCTACTGCGCCATTTGCTAAGCCACAACTTGCTGTCGTAATATTACTATCGGTTATATAGCTTACTGCGGTATCTTCTGGAACTACAATCGTTTGGGTTTCTCCACATATTGGATTAGATGCTAGTGCTACCCTAACGGTATAAGTCCCTGCTGGTACATTGGTCTGTATATTAGGACTAGTGCCTACAGACCCGACCTCTGGCGCATAGCTATAAGTATAAAGTGAAGGATCACCTGTCACTTGTAATTCTACGGTTCCATTTGCTGAACCACAACTGGCTGTCGTAATATTGCTGTCTGTTATATAAGTTGCCGTAAGATCTTCAGTAACCACTATTGTTTGCGTCTCTTCACAAGCTGGATTAGCTGCTAATGCTACTGTAACGGTATACGTACCTGCTGGTAAGTTCGCTCGTAGGTTAGGCGTCGCACCTGCCGTTCCTTCATTCGGCTCATAAACATAAGTGTAAAGCGAATTATCTCCTTCCACTAATAATTCTACCGTTCCATTTGCTAAACCACAACTTGCTGTCGTAATATTGCTACCTGTTATATAAGTTGCTGTTAGGTCTTCAGGTACAATAATTGTCTGTGTCTCTTCACAAGTTGGATTGGCCGTTAATGCTACTGTAACGGTATAGGTACCTGCTGGTAAGTTCGCTCGTAGATTAGGCGTCGCACCTACCGTTCCTTCATTCGGCTCATAGCTATAAGTGTATAGCGTATTATCTCCTTCTACTAATAATTCTACTGTTCCATTTGCTAAGCCACAACTTGCTGTTGTAATATTACTATCTGTTATATAAGAAACGATTGTTTCTTCTGGAACCGTAACCCTTAATGTATCGAAACAACTGCTATCTTCTATTAGGCTAATCGTTACTAAATAATCCCCCGTAGGTAGATTAACTCTACTGTTAGCCGTAGTTCCTTGTTCCCCTAAATTGGGCGTATAGTTAAACGTATAATTGGAAACAGTCCCATCAATCAAAATATCTACTTGTCCGTTATTGGCACCACAGTCTGCAGTAGTAATATTTGTATTTTGCACGACAGGTGGTTCACAACATTCAGGTAATTCGATAGATACAGATGTACTACAATTTTGCGCGTCAAATACGCTTAACTCATATACCCCAGAGGTCAAATCAGTTCTGATTGGTTCATTGTCATCACCTGCCACATCTGCCCAATCATATCGTAAAACTAAAGAAGTATCAACTGGTTCCACTTCAATAAAAAGTGGATTATTACAATCAATAGATTTAAAAATAACTAAATCTAAAGAGGTCGGTACGTTAATGGTAAAGGGAGCAGAACTAGTAATGCATCCCGTTACGTCTTGGATGTAAATGAAATAATCTCCTGCTCCAAGTGCCCCATTGGTGTACTGATTAATACCATCCGTAATAATCGTATCTGCTGGAAAAAGAAAGTCATTACTATAAGTTATTTCAAAATTAACAGCTCCATCTATCGCTTCTACACAGGTAATATCGGTCGTATTAGTAATCGTAAGCGTTTCCACCGTTTCTCTACTTTCTAATAAAAAAGAAAACAGTAATTCACAGCCAGATTGTTCATCTCTTATATTGAGTTCATAAGTACCAGGTGATAAACCGTCTTGTTCATTAGTGCCACTTGGAAAGCTATAAGCATAATCACCACTACCTCCAGTTACATTCACCGCAACGGATCCGTTTGATGCGCCACAACTAGGATAGTTTACAACATTTAGCGATGCCGTCAATTCATTTATTTCTGGTATTTCTATGAGCTTAACATTAGGACAATCGGGAGAAGCAGGGTCTGTAAAAGTAACATAGTAAATACCTGCTAATAGATCGGTACGTGTTGCTCCATTCCCACCATCACTCCATAGATAAGTAAAATCACTAGGACTTAATACCGCAGTTCCATTAGCGCCTACACAAGTAGCTGGACCAATACTGCAGGTAGCATCAGGTAAGTTTCCATTCTCAACGATTACAAATTTTTCTATAAAACATGCTTCGTCTTCTTTATTTCGAATCGTGATTTTATAACCGCCAGCTATTAAATTTGTCCGAACATTCGCAGTATTTCCTGCTATCCCATTTTCAGGGGCCCATTCAAAATTATAGTCGTTAAGATCATTGGTTATATTAACAAGGATACTCCCTGTCTCTTGATTACAAACAGCCTTCTCTATGATTACATTTTCAATAGTTGCAGGGATACAAGTGTTACATGCTTGTCCAATTACATCAATCGTAAAACTATCTTGACAGGTTCCATAATCAATGACTAAATCATGTTTCCCTATTCCTAAATCAATTCCACTTCCCATCGGAACAAATCTTGTGTCATATCCTAAAACAGACCTTGTTCCGGTATCTACACTAGAGACATCCATCTGTCCGTAGATACCACCTTCATGTCCTCCTTCTATCACCACCGACATTTCATTGAGCGACCAATTTCCTGTAGGATCCCAAACGTTCATGGAATCTACTAAAACAGCAATAGATGCCACTGTACCAGAATAGGTCAAGCCATCCACTTCCCATGATAACACCTCTATTGATCCCGTTGCATCCAGAATATTTCCGTAAGAATAAATACAAATCTGTCGAATATTACACGCCGATAAATTATTAAGGTCAACAGGGATTCCATTATCAAAAATACTTACCGTACTTCGATCTGATTCAGACAAATTGGGTAAACAATAACTAACCATGTCTTCGCAACTAGGTGCCAACAAAGTATCTGAATTGGTTTGTATAAAGTTATCACATGGATCTGTTGGTTCTGGGAGTTTGCATGGCAAGCTAAATACTTGCTCCTCTGAAGGCAGAAAATCTAGTAAACAATTTTCTTCAGTGACTGCACAGAAAAAATCAACTTTACTAATGGTGGACACCTTAATTTGTAATAGTTCCGAGCAATCTACACCAGCGGCATCGACTTGAAAACTCAAGGATACTGCATCCTCACTTTCCATATTACTAGGAAGTGGATACCTCAATATCTGTCCATCCTCTGTTGAAGCTATTAATCTAGGTTCCGCTAGATCCCAATCAACTAAAGCCAATGCAAGTGTAGTATTTGGAATATAAGACAAAGCAGTAGGTAAACTAATGGTAAGACTATCGATTATAGAAGGATTCTGACCGATATTTGTTACTTCTAAAAATAGCGTATTGGTTTGCCCATCTTGAATGGTATCTTGATCTAATAGCTCGACCCTAAATTGTCGAGCAGCTTCCGTATTAAGGTCGAAAATAAATGGTGGCGTTTCTGCTAAAGCGATATTAGAAGGTAGCCCACAAGCAGCTACTCCTTGAAAGCGATATCTGTTAATTTCATTATTATTGAAATTACAATCCGTTACTATTTGATACCTAAATCTGAATTCACTCGAATCAGGTGCATTGACATTAAAACCTTGCAAACCATTTTCATCTAGGAAAGAATGTAACTGCGCAAAATCAACATATTCATAAATATTTCCTAATGCAGTATCCGTTTCTACGAAAACGGGATCTGTAGAAACCGTCTGGAATTCAGCAGTAGAAGGAAAAGCAAAAGAAACACTCCCAGGTACTAATTTAGTACCAATGGGTAAAGTGATTTGAGAATTGACATCATATATAATACCACTGGCTTCATTTCTCACCACAATATCAATCGTACTAGTATCACATAAAGACCCACTAATCAAAGAGCTCTCCGCCAAAAAATCTGAAGATAGAAAAGGCAATAAGGTGGTAACAGATAAGTTGATATTTCTTTCACTACAGGGGGCATATAAGTCAGGAGTCCAATCAGCAGCATATTCTAAACAATTCCAACCTGCACTTGCGGTAATGGATTCCGTTCCACAAAATTTCAAAGAGGCAGTAACTCTTATGAGATTACAAACATCATCTTGCAAATTGCCTCTAATATTTCTACTTAAGCCAGGCGTGAAAGCAAAAACTTTATTCGCTGTAGTATCATAGCTATTAACGAGCAACGTATCTACCGTACCAGATTGAGACAACAATTCAATTGTGGTAATTTCAATACTGTCAGAAGGCATTTCAAAAGCTATCCAAGTAGCTCCTGCATCTGCATTAAAAGAAGTATTGCAATGCTCTATAATCCATTGAACTTCATTGGACGCCGTACTAACTTCTTGATCTATTCCTTCTAAGGAAAAAGAGGGTGGATTTTCATAAATGATATTTCTTTCCTCCACTGCCCGTTCTAGACTAGAACAGTTATCGCCGTCTGTATAATTAGCATAATACCTATCTGTGTATTCCAGTGCAGTAGTAATCGCATAAGAAGCCGAACCATTCGCTCCACTGAAAGCAGAACCACATTCAGGTACCGCATTGATTCTTAATTGGAATAATTGATTAGATCCAGACATGCTACTAATGGCTGTATTTTCATCAAAAACAGCCTCATAAGTACCGACTTCAAATTGATCAAAATCAGGCAATGCAGTCCATTCGCCATCTTGGGTTTTAAATTCTGCCCCCCAATCAGAAAAAGCGGTTAATAAAGATGGGTCATAGGTGATTTCTACTTTATTAATTTTAGTAGCTGACCTCAATTCATTCCCAAGAAATTCTTGCAGGGCATTTTTGTTAAGACTTTTATCCAAACTATACACCATGGACGTCCCCGCACAACCTTCTGGATAACTATCATTATTAGGTCCTGACAGCGTCGTCTCTAATTTGGCTAGGCGAAATAATTGTCCGTAAGATTCACAGTTTTCATATAGCTGTCCATCTACTATTGCATAAGCATTCGCCCTAAATCCTGGAACTTTCTTGAAGGTATTATTAGGAATTGGTCCATCAGGATTGATAGAAAAATAACCTTTAAAATTAATTTGTGACCCTTTTGCCAATGGACGCCCATCCAAACAGTCCTGAAAATCTAAGAATAAACGAAGCAAACTAGTACTTGTATCTAAGCTTACTTTATTTTCATTCAGCTCGCATGATATGCTATTCCCATCAGCGTCAATCACGGTGACTGTTCCTCTTCCAAATAAAAAAGTAGGTATGTTAGAAACCTCCTCATTGGCATTACCATAAGAAATCACTAAACCTAAACTATCAATTAATGTAGCATCTCCTACTACTGTCTCAATATCCATTACCACAGAATCACAGCCCAATGCTACTTTCGTATTCGCGTCTGCTGGATTAAAAGGAATCGTAAATGCTTCATCAACATATCCAAAGGTAGATCTATTCGCCTCAAAACTAGTCACCGAAATTCCTGTCTCGCAAACCACTTCCCTACAAGGCATTCCATTGTTATGCAGGAAAGTACCTTCTAAAACGCCACAATACCATAATTGAGCACAATCACATTCAGGACAATAATATTCAATGCTTGTCGGAAAAGAGGTAAACCCAGCTTCCGTACAATTCGTATTGAAAACAAGATTAAGGTTATAATCCGTATTTAAATTAATTTGTTCTGCATCAAAGGTGAGCATCCAATCGTTACCTGTTTGCTCCAATACAGAAATGCTAATAGCACTGTCTTGTTCTAGAAAAGAAGAAGTGTCTATAGTAATACCATCGGGTAAGGTAACAGATACTCGGACCTCATCAGAGCTCGAACAAGAGCTAAAATTACCTTGCCGTCTCTCTCCAGTATAGACTATAGTAAATTGGTCCTCATCATTAAAAGCATCCGGATCAGCGCACACTTCTTTGGTACTTCCACTATTAAAACTTCTCAGAAAATTACTAATATTCTGTTCACTAGTGGTTCCACAAGGATTGGTATAAATAATTTTACCATCAAAATTTCCAATAAAATCATTATCGCATTCTTCTGCCGCATTAAACGTTTCCCCATAGGAACAATCTAATTGATAGGTAGCCGTAATGGTAAAAGACTCTCCTACTCGAAGATCATCAAAAAATCCATCCCCATCTACATCTTCTAAACCACCCGGTCCATCAGGATCTATAGTGAAAATATCATTTTCATTAAGGCTAGTCAAAGTATCCGCAAAGAAAACAACCACCTCTCCAATCTGAATAGCGGTTACCTCATATCCATTTTCCCCTAATAAAAAATTATCTCCATTGGCAAATCCAATACCTGTAGTAATATCTTTAATGGTCCCAAAACCATCATCAAATTCAAAACCATTATTAGAAATAATCAGCGAAGCCGTCCCTTCAGAACAGAATCCTGGCGTAATCGTATCAATGCCTACTTGGAATTCTATTTGCTCTTCCCCTATACCGAAAGTAATCATATTAGCTGTGGTGGCTTGCTGACAATTTTCCTCGCCACACCCCCAACTAATAATTTGATTGGTATTTAAATTAAAATTATCGTCCCCGCCACAGTTCGCTACAAATATAGTTTCCGTAATGATAACAACTTCATCTACATTAAATCGACCATTTCCATCCCCTATCAAACCAGATTCTGCCGTATTATTAGTAAAAAAACGATTACTAATAGTAGCGCTTATAATGGTATCTCCTTGAGCATTAGTTGATTTAGTAAAAGGTAAGGTCGCATCACCAATTTTAGCAGATTCATAGACCAACCCAGGTTCTAAAGTAACCTCATATTGAAATCTATCTAAGTAACTATTTAATCCGCTGTTAACAATTCTGACGGTGCGTTGAAAAGGGGTCCCCATATCAACGGTTGGTAGGACATCTACTTCTAGAGCAAGATTAGGGGTAGAAATGGTGTTTTTGTATTCTACTCCTTCATAGGATTCCGTAAAAGGAATGCCGTCAATCTCATAATTTAAAATCCAAGTATCAAAAACTAATAATTCATTATTAGATTCAATAGCAGCAACGACTCCACAGTCTGCTTGTACTGTAAACCCAATCATGACTTCTGATAAATCAGTAGCATCCATATCTGGAATGGAAAAGATCGGTCGAGATCGCATGGTCGAATCTATAAGAACAACTCCGGAAGTACTAGTACTGGCACTCAATCTTTCTAAGGAGATACCATCAAATAATTCAAGTGTAGCTGTTATATTCCTTCTTATGCCTGTTTCCGTTCCATCAAGACCTATAATTACCTTCTGGTAATCACTTTCTCCACATACTACTAATTGATCAAGTAAAACGGATGATTCCGTCAATTTGACTGTCAAGTTATTCTGACTGAGGGATGTATTAAATGTAAATAATAATAGACTCAGACAGAATCCAAAGATTCTGAAAAAAGAGCTCATTGCTTAGTAGTGTTCTATTGGATCAACTTAAAAGTTGCCCCAAAGAAATTGTACCTTTTTGGCTTCTATTTTTAATAGAAAATATAGACCTCACTGGAAGCCCTACCTAAAGTGTACTTTATTTTTATTTAGATAATGGGCTTGGAAAGTTAAATATAAAAAAATATTATTCATAAATAATTAATATAAGATGTTATAAATATCTGTTTATTAGTAATTTATAATAGCATATCTTCCAAGACCAATAACTAGCTAAAGTTTCAAAAATCACTCCAAAACCCTAGTTTGTATAAAGTTTGACATTTAACTTTTTTTAAATATGTTAACGAAAATGGTAGGCCTTGACGAGCTGTTTCAATAATTTGGAATTGACATTAGGAGGAGCATTAATAAAGAGTAATGAGGGAAGGTATTTTAAAAATTACTGGAAAGAGCGTTATTTCAATGTAATTTATTTGTGCTGTAAGTAATTCGAAAAACTTTCGATGTGGTAAGTCTTAAATCCAGTATTTTTTTAATTTACGAATTGAGTAAAAAAAGAAAAACCCTTGATCAGAGATCAAGGGTTTCTAACCCAAACAAATAAACACAAAAACTACTTTTTAATGATTCAAATATAGGAAATAGTATTCCTTAGAGCAACAACTACACAAAAAAAATGTGACAGTAATTATCAGTTCAAAACCATACAAACCCCTACTACAATTAAGTTTTAATCATTTTTTTGTTACGCTATTTTTTTACAAAAACAACAAAAAATACATCACTAATTTAAAGGGTACTTATAATAATGCTAATTCTTAGCTTTACAATTTTATTAATAATAAAAATTAATATATAAATTATCGTCCAAGCACTTCCGAAACTAAGGCCTTTTCCGTAGGGGCTATTGCTATTTTATTAGGAATCCTTAGCCTATCTAATGCATTCGCTGTTGTTGGACCTATAGCCACTACAGACTGCCCTTCATAGGAGTAATTGCTAAAATAGGCATGTACATTCAAGGGACTAGTAAAAACTAGGTGTGATGCCTTATCGATCTGGAAGGATGTTATAGGCGTATTTGTATAAACGAGTAAGTCGTGTACTTCTATTTTTTGTTTTAAAAGGGTCTGAATCGACCGCATGGATGTCGTAGCTCTAGGAAATAGAACTCTTTGAGAAGCCGCCTCTTCCAAGAATAACTGTGCCGTCTCCTTAGGCTCTCCCGTTCCGATAAAGGTTGCTGGATATCCATGGTCTAGTAATACCCTTGCTGTACCAGCTCCCATTGTTGCCAATCGTATGGCAGGCGAAAGTGGCATTTTTAAACCCTTAAAAAAGAATTCCACTCCTTTTTTGCTATAAAAAAATATCCAATCTACCACTGGTAGCGCTCCAAATGGCAAAGCTGTATAGGCTATTAATGAGGCACCTATCACTTCGATACCTTCCTGCTCTAGGCTGTTCTTAAAGATACTGGAAGGGGCTAAGTCTCTGGAAATGAATACTTTGATAGTTATATTTTTTTTAGAAGTCAGATCGCTTCGCTGTCAGATCGCCTTACGGCTGTCAGGGGTCAGACGTATCACGTTGACCGCGTGCTACATATATGTTTTTTGTCCAGTTAGAAACTGCTGATTAGATTAGAGTAAAACAAATGACTGCTACCATCCTTTCTCGCATTAGCTCTCCCACAGGTATCAGCCATTGCTACCAAATGTCAACGTCATAAATCTGACACCTGACAGCGCAGCGGTCTGACAGCTGACTTCTATTTAATAGCCCTAGTCATCTCCCGCTTCCCAGGTGGCCCCTTTAATCGTTCCACTTGGAATCCTACCGCTTTTAGGGTACGTTTGACTTCCCCTTTAGCACAGTAAGTTACAAAAACACCATCAGGCTTCAATGCTTGATACATTTTTTCTAACAAGGGTTGCTTCCATAGGTCTGGTTGGGCATTCGGTGCAAAGGCATCAAAATACACCATATCAAACCTATTTTGATCTGTAATTTGATCAAAGGTCTGTAAGCATTTTTGGAAAGAAAAGTGATTGTTGATAGCGATTCGCTGCTCCCAATCGCATTCATGCAGTAATTGAAAAGGATATATGGTATCAGATATATTTAATAAGGCTGGATAGTTTAAGGCTTTTGCTTGTTCTATAGAGATGGGAAAGGCTTCATATCCTGTATAATCAACAGATAAGTTTCGATGCGTTGCCTCTATTAAGGTCATATAGGCATTCAGACCTGTACCGAAGCCTATATCTAGTATGCTCAATTCCTTTTGTAATAGTGCTTTGAAACGTAGGGCAGCATTAATAAAAACATGCTGCGTTTCTTGTATTGCCCCATGCTTGGAATGATAACTTACCCCAAATTGCTCCGAAAGTATAGAATGGGAACCATCTGCTGTTTCAAATAGTTGATTGGGCATAATTAAGGGGCATTAACCTATACTAGGTTTTCTTTTACCCCATCTACAGAGATATCCAAATGAGAAGTATTAAAAGCACATACGCCGTCTTTGATCAATAAAACCTGCGGAGACTCATGTCTGATCCCAAAATCACTAGCGATTTTATTAGATATTGCGCGATAAGCAATCAGATCCAAGTAATAAGGCTCTACTTCTTCTCCTTTTAGATTCCAAGCCATTTCTAATCTAGATTTGGCCATAGAGCTAATCGGGCAACTAGTACTATGCTTAAAGATGAGACAAGGAACGTCTTTAGAACGCTCTATGATTTTATCAATCTGTTTTTCAGATTGGATATTGTTCCAATTCATGTTTTATTTTTGACGATTAAATGCTTTGGCAAAATAGGTTTATTAAAAACCTCCTGGGCAACCCATGCCTCTATTACAAGCCACCAAGGTAGCAACAAAGAAAAGTAATACCAATAGGGGAAATAATTTCTTTCTGAAATTCATGTTAGTAGTTTTGAATTAGTATAATAACAAGTTAAAATAAAAATTTGTTTATCGGCGGGTGTTGCATTATAATGCTATTCAGAAATGAAAACGAACTTCTCATTATAATTCGTACAAATATCCATAAAATATTTGAACGATGTCTAAATTTATCGACCATGATTGCCTTTCTACATACCTCCCCCCTACATATAGCTCGCTTTGAGCAAATAGTCAGAAAATACCATTCCACTATTCCTATTCAACATATTGTGAAAGAATCCATCTTAGAAACGGCATTAGCAACTGGAAAATTAGATGAAATTACTTTTGCTGATACGATCCAACAAATTCAACAAACCAAACCCCAAGTAATCATCTGCACTTGCTCCACTTATGGGCAACTATGCGATCAATTCTCTAATGTAGAAAGAATCGACCAACCTATTGCCTATCATATTGTAGCCAACTATTCCACTATTGCCCTAGCCTATACCGCTGCATCTACCAAAACAGTTAGCCTAGATTTATTACTGAGAACAGCGCAGCAACAAGGAAAAATCATACGCATTATTGACTGCGATTGTACCCACTGTTGGCCTTACTTTGAAGCAAATGACTTAAAAAAATATGAGGAAGCAATTGCTACATCTATCCGAGCCAAGACGAATAATGCGGA
>CALJIY010000145.1 GCA_937973945.1 uncultured Saprospiraceae bacterium
TAAAACGTCAAATTAAAATTAGCTCTGTAAACAGAAACCCAAGTGATAATAAATAATAAGAAGAATGTGAAAAAGAATAACATACAGTAACCCTTCCTTCCTTCATTTTCTATGTGATCAGACATTATTTTGAATATTTAATAGTACTAGGTTGATAACAACTTCGTAATTAGAAATGGAATATTAGCCTCCTTGTTTAAAAATTGCTGCAAAGATGCTAAAAAAATCCTTTTATTGACAGTTTCTTTTCTTTGATTTAGTGCAAAGGAATAATTCAAGAATAAATATCGGTAAGTCTAATCATTATATATGAAGAGGATTAGCAAATTATACCACTCGTTTAGGTAGATATACCTAAGAAAAATTCTTCCTTGTTTTGTCCGTATACTCAAAATTACGTGCCGAATTCTGTAAAGAATTAGCAAATGAGATTTTTTTTAATTTTTTTTTAATTTTTTTTCTATTGGTCATACTAGCTTTTACAAGGATTAAAACCAATAGTTATGTATTTATATTTTACTAAATTGACTTGTTTTAGCTTGTTCTAGCATTCCTTGCATTTTGATTTTTAGAATGAATTGATATACATTTGAACTATCAATTGGAAAACGAATACTTCCTTCCAATTTCTTTAACTTACCAAAACATACACTAAATAGCCATAATAATTGGAGTAGTAAGGTCACTCTAATTTGTAGTATAGGTGCTTGATTTTAATTCAATGCCTATTCTAATGCTTTATGACTATTTAGAGGTTTCCACACATTTTAGATTTCAAGATGGTTCTATTTAATTAGGACCTAAACTATGGGTTGGCTATAATGTCTGCACACCTCCTTTTCCAAACTTCGAAGTAATTCAAAAAATCGTATTTAAGTATTTTATTATTGTATCTAGATGTAACAATGGGCAATAATTTATTGGTATCCTACACAGTATTCTACAGATTGCTGTCTATTGATTCAACATTATTATCTGCCTAACTAATCAACTACGATACTTACAAGCTACGGAATCAGTCAGCAATGGTCTAGATTACCATCTATCCATATAGCAAATTAATAGTTGTTAGATCAACTAACAATACGACATTCTATAACTATTAGGTTACTAGCATAACTATAATGTGATGCGAGTATAGATAGGTTTGTGATCGTCCTCTGGACGCTACAAGCCCCTGTAGACCAATGTTATAACATACCCCTTTTCCCTCTTCTCTATCCTTGCTACTAGTGTAGCAAGGGTTCAAGAGACTACTGTTTTAAGCGGATGTTATTTTAGAGAAAGAAGGAATATGATGACAAACATAAACTGTTTGAGGTCTATACACTAGCGACCTAACAATATTTACTCCCATGAAAAAGCGATTAGCTTTATTGCTCTTAGTAGCAATAAATATGGGTTGGTTTGATGCGATACATGCACAAGGATATGAGGTTCAATTAAATGTATTTACACATGCAATTGAAACTTCCTTTTTTAAATATGCTGGATATGAATCTGTTTTAGCAAAAAAAGATAAGGCAGGTTTTATTCAATATCATTTAGGCACATCTAGCACTTACAACCAGATAGAAAAGAACTATAAAGAAGCTTTAAAGAAAGGTTTTAAACAGGCGAGAATAATAGGGAATTCGCCTGCTAAATATATATCTGCTGGCTTTAAACAAAAGAAAACAGCATCTGCTAATCATCAATTGTTTATTCGATCCATTTCATTAAAGAATGAAGCTGGTCTCGAAAAGGAAGACCGAAACTACTTAGAGAAAATTACAAAAATTTTAAAAGAAAATCCTCAACTCAAACTGAGATTTGTCCTACCTGCATCACCACTTGATGCAGGTGGTCAAATACAATTGAAAACTATTAGCAATTTCTTTTTAGTGCATAAAATACCAGCTTATCGGATGAGAATTCAAGGTGCTCATCATGATTTTTTAACAGCTGTCGATGAACTAACAAATACCCATGCAGAAGAAACGAAACAAGCTACTACCATTGTTTTAGCATTAATCAATTTAAAAGAAGAAGTAATCGTGGATACATTTGATCATCCTTCAACAACCAAGCAATTAATGACTTCTGCAAAAGAAGATATAAGCAGTATTGTAAAATGGTGGAAGTATATCAAATGGGCTTAGATCAACCGTGCATTGATCTGAAATGGAGTTAGGATTTATTGGGCTCTTGGGCAGCGTTTTAAAATACACTCAAGACCGACCACATGCAATTATCAACCTATAAGCGATGTGCTCAGGAGACTCAATAATCCTATAGTCTTTCAGAAGTCAGAGGTCAGATCGCTCCTCTGGAGCTGTCAGAGGTCAGACCAGCCCGACTGCCGTCAGGGCCGGCGGGTTTATGATGTTGACGGCACACCGCAATCTTTCGATAGTTACTGCCTATTTAAAATAAGCAACAGCTAATCGGGAATTTCAGGAGATGTCGATAAATACAAAGAAGCTAAAGGGCTTTTATTTATACAGACATCTCTTATTTTTTTTCTTCTCCTTGGCTACTGCCTATTTCATAAAAGAGGTCAGAGGCCAGACCGTTCTGCTTAGCTTCGCTAAGGGAACTGTCAGAAGTCAGACCAGCCCGACTGCCGTCAGGGCGGGCGGGTTTATCATGTTGACGGTGCACAACACTCTTTCGATAGCTACTGCCTATTAATAAAATAAGCAACAGCTAATCGGGAATTTCAGGGGATGTCGATAAATAGAGAGAAACTAAAGGGTTTTTATTTATGCTGACATCTCCTATTTTTTTTAGAAATCAGACGTCAGATCGTTCCTATTAACTTACGCTAATGGAACTGTCAGAAGTCAGACGTATGACAGTATCGGAGATAACGATCTGACCTCTGACTTCTTCTCTTTATCTTACCACTCCGACAGGCATATTAGGATCATAGTTCCCTGTGATCACAGGAGTCTGCATATTGCCTGTATATTGTCGAACGCCTCCCTTTACAAAATTAAACAGCTCTGAAATAGTTACGATCTTATTGCGATCTCTATCCGCCTCTCCTTGCAAGCCTCTTATCAAATAGTGCGTATAAATACCTTGACGCAAACCACTATCCTCTAGAGAAACTTCCTCACTTTTAGAAGAGGTTAAAAAGGCTAGCCCTCCTTCTGTGTTTTCAAAAGACTGGTAATATTTACGCATCATTTGATTCAATGGCGATTTCATCGCTAAAAGGCTGCCAGAATAACAAGCATCAGAAAAAATCACCTTGTGTTTAGCTCTACTTTGACTAAATATTTGTGTGATTTCTGAATTCATGAGTTGGTTATTATAGCCATCATAATCTACTGGAATTAAAGATCCAGCTAAACCATGCCCAGAGTAATAAAAGAAAATCACATCATTCTCATCTGCTTTTAAGAAAGTAGACTTTAATGCGCCGATAATATTCGATCTAGTAGCATCTTCATCTACTAATATTTTTATTTGATTGTCTGGCAAGGCTCCTCCTTCTGGACTTCTGAGGAATGCATAAAAACGATAGGCATCATCATCCGTAAATCGTAAAGCTGGCATATGCTCATAAGTAGAAACGCCAACTATAACCGACCAAATTTTAACCTCTTGACTATTTTCAATAGCCACATTATTGGTTTCTGCAGATTCATAAATGGCGTCTAGTCTTCTCTTAGGATTACCATTTACCCACATAGCTGCCATTACTCGACCACTTACATAAGTATATATGCCCTCTCCGTTTGGGGCGTGTGCTTTCCATTGTCCTACATACTTATCTCCATTTGCATAATAGCAGGTACCCTCCCCTTCTGGATTTCCATCTTTAAAATCTCCAATGTATCTAGAACCATCTGGATAGCGATAAATACCTCGCCCTGAACGACAAAATTCTTTATTACAGTTTTGTAGATTTTTCTCAGCAATGGGATTTTCTATTGCTACAGGTTCTTCGTCGCTCATACATAGATCGTCTTGCCAAGTTCCTTCTTTGAGCACTTGCCCATCTCGTGTTAAGGCTCCCTGACCATTTCTTAGTCCTCTTTGCCAATGCCCTTTATAGCTACTACCATCTGCATACAGCATCATTCCTTCTCCTTCTATACTTCCTTTCACGAAATTTCCTTCATATCTATCCCCGTTTGCAAATTCTAGTATCCCTTTATTTTGAAAATCATTTTTCACGAAAGTGCCTTGATAAACATCTCCATTTTTAAAAATCAATTTACCCTGCCCTTCTCGATATTGATTATTCCACTGCCCAATATATTTATCTCCATTAGAAAAATATAAAATTCCCTGTCCTTGAAGCTTACCGTTCTTAAAATCCCCCATATACTTCGCCCCACTTTTATATAAAAAGGTACCATAGCCATTTTGGCAATTTCCTTGAATACATTGGGCGAAAATTTGATTGGATAAAAACAATAGCACTGGCACTAGCATTAATTGCTTACTCATAAGTCCCTGTTTTTTATTTACAGAAGTAGTCTTTTACTCTGCAAAATGGTTAAACAAATCAGTATTGGATTGTTTGTTTATTGTGAAATCAGCGGAAGGATATACTAATACGATAGATATCTAACCATTATTTAATTGAGTATTACATCACAAATGTAGCTGTACGCTATAGGCAAGAATTTTATTAGTGTATGTATAAAAGTTCATACATACTATTAGGTCATAGGTAATGCAAAAGAAAACGAACGTTTGATTGTCTTATTTCGTACATCTACAAACCTTAACATTTCTCTATAATTTTAAATATTCCCTTTCCTTTTCATTGAATTCAATGTCTTTAAGTATATTTAGGTCTTATATTTTTTATAAAACAATTGAATCTATGCCAATTCTTAAATCAATAAGTCTTTTGCTATTCCTCAGCTTGCTATTCTCTTGCGGAGGCAATGAGTCTACCAAAATGGTAAATACGCCAACAGAGAAAGCCCCTAAAAAGCAAGCAAGAACGGCAGATTTCAATGAATCTAAGAATGCCTACTTCGGAGATTTACATATTCATACTAGCTGGTCTTTTGATGCATTTATCTATAATACCCGTACGAATCCCGATGATGCCTATCTATTTGGTAAAGGAGAAGGGATTAAACATTCTGTCATGGATCAAATTCAATTAAAAAGACCTTTGGACTTTATGGCCGTTACGGATCATGCGGAATACATGGGCGTCATGAAGCAAATGATCGATCCAAATCATACCTTTTTTGCATTGGATATTGCGAAAAAAATTAGAGATAAAGATCCTAGAATCTCTATGACTGCTTTTGGAGAAATCGGTAGATCTATGGCTGGCAATAATCCTATAGCAGAAATTAATAGCGAGTCTATTAGAAAGACCACCTGGCAAAAGATTGTAGACGCAGCTAATAAATACTACGAACCTGGAAAATTTACTACTTTCCCAGCCTATGAATGGACCTCGTCTGTTCCAGACACTTTATACCATAAAGATGGTACTTTTGAGTCCTTTGCAAAAAATATGCACCGAAATGTTTTTTTCAAAAGCGATCAGGTACCTGAATTACCTTTCTCTTCTTTTGATTCTCAAAATCCAGAAGAGCTATGGGATTGGATGGACTTACAAAGAAAGAAAGGTATTGAATTATTAGCTATCCCGCATAATGCGAATATGAGCAATGGAATGCTTTATGCAACTAGTCAGTACGATGGCTCTCCGATGACCCTTCAATATATTAATCAGCGAATGCGGAATGAACCGATCAATGAGGTAGTCCAAATAAAAGGACAGTCCATGTCTCATCCCATTCTATCTCCAAATGATGAATTTTCAGATTTTGAATTATACCCGTTCACTTTCACATTGGCTGGTCCTGTAGCTAGTAATCCAACAGGTTCCTATGTAAGAGAAGCCTACCAAAATGGATTGGCTATAGAACAACAAGTCGGCGCTAATCCATTTAAGTTTGGATTGATTGGTAGCTCTGACGGACATAATTCAGCGGGTGCTACGGAAGAGGATAACTACTTTGGAAAATTTGGCGTCAGAGATGGTGATCCGACAAGAAGATTGACGCCTGACCAAAACCAATTTTTATCTAGTAGATTAATGAGTGCCGCAGGCATAGCTGGTATTTGGGCAACAGAAAATACTAGAGAAGCATTATTTGAAGCGATGGAACGTAAAGAAACTTTTGCTACTTCTGGTCCAAGAATTAAGGTACGTTTATTTGCTGGTTATGATTTTGAAGAGATCGACATGGCTGATGAAAATTGGGTTGATCA
>CALJIY010000146.1 GCA_937973945.1 uncultured Saprospiraceae bacterium
TAGGCTGGTAATTTTTGAGGATTGTTTAAATCTCGATTAGCTATTACTTTGCGAATAATACGGTGTGCCGGGTTTTCTCCTGCAATGACTTCTATTGCATCAATGGTATAAGCCGTTGATTGTAGATTGACCCTCAAGGGCGTGTCAAAAGGGCCTTCTATACGCAACTGCTCATACCCAATGTAACTAAAAGTTAAGCTAGTAATTAAAGTTGTTTGAGAAATAGAAAATCGGCCATCTATATCTGTACTGACACCATCTTTATTACTATCATTTATCAAGATGTTGACAAATGGTAGTCGCTCTCCTTGTTGATCTGTTACTACTCCTTGAAGGGAGGTTTGTGAATTAAGCGATATAGAAAAAAACAAGAAACAGCATAAAAAGAAATTACTAAACTTTATGCTAAATACAAATGCATATAAGGGATACCAAAATAGTCGATTACACACCTCTGCGGACAAGTCTACTATGTTATTTTTTTTAGAATCAACTCTATTCAAATATTTTTTTTTAGTTTTTCAATAGAAAAGTTGTTAAAAAATGTATTTATATATAATTTTCAAGTAATTGATCCTTATACACCTCAGCTCTTTTATTCTCCACCTCAGCTCTTTTATTCTCCTAGCTAAAACTGTGAAAAGAACAAGAACTTTGTACTAAGAATCTAACACTTACAACTAATTACAGAATGCATTCTTAAACAACTTCAGAAATAATAATACTATAGGTAACTATGAAATCTTATTAATATTGTAAGAACCATTTAATACGTAGAATTTTCCTCTAAAAAAATATTAAAATCTTTCAAAGCATTTTTTTTATCCGTTAACGTTTTTTCTGTTGCATTGTAAAATGCTCTTTGATCAGGATAGTTTTCAAATGCGTTTGCAAGAAAATCTCTATCTAGAAAATAGCAACGTCCATCATTCGTATCCAATACAATTCCTATTTTCTTTAAACCCGCAACGGCGCCTACTAACCCGAAATAATAAGAAAGATACCCTTTAGTGAACCGATCTTCAAAGTAAATATACCTACCTGTAAACTGTGCCTTCAAATAATGCCTTGTCATCATTGGCTGCTTACCTAATACAGCTCTTATAGGTTTTTCCATATACCGACGTAGAAGCATAGATTTAACATTCAGATACAAATTGGTGCCGTCAGAAACGGCAAACGCTTTCTTAATTTTGTCATTATCTCTTTTTAGCGTTTTAAAATAGTATCGTTCAATATTTTTTTCTTGTGGGATTGGCGTAAGAGGAATACTATCAGATTGGCCCTTTAATAGTTCTAAATAACTATAGTAAACACCTCGTTGTAGTGGTAATGTTAGAACAGGATGAATAGTGGTGTCTATTTTTTGGTGAGCTATTTGTTTTTGGATTTTTTCATTAACTCTTAGCAAAGTAAATTTTAACAATTCCTCTATTTCGCTCTTATGTTTATTTGTTACATTTAATGACTCATAGGATACTATTTTTTTACTATAAAAAAGACCAGTCAAGGTATCAGGATAGAAAAACGCTACTTCCCATTCTATTTCTCCTTTTTCCATATTTGTTTCTCTAGAAACGGGATATTCTATAACCCTCAATTTACGTACGACTGCTGTTACAGGAACTAAATCCTTATGGTAAGGGTATAATTTAGAAAAGGCAGTTTGTAGATGATCTTCAAAAGATGTTTTAAAAATGAGCGGTTTCATCTTCCCATCTTTCTCTACCATTCCTAAAAAATCTTTATTGGTTCGTTTATCTATTACATCTAGTATATAGAATTTTTTCCCTACAAATTCCTGCTTTTCAGGATTCAAATTAATGGTATAGTTTTTTTGTGCACAAAGATTTATAGATAAAAAAACTAGTGTCCCTATCAGCAAACAATTGAATAGGTAATAAATAATATTTTTCATAATTCTTTAACTTTTGGCTAACTCATCTTAATTTATTGTAATTCCAGTTTCTTCAAAGACCTTTCTTATAAATCTTTTTAAAAAGGTTTATAAAAGACTTTCACAATTAGACACAAAACAATAACTCTCTGATTATCAAATAATTGCGACAAGTACCTTTGTTTTTGCTTTTTCCATATAGAACCCAGCGCTTTTGCTAGTATCAGACAATAAATAGTGTGCATGCTAAATAATTGTTATTATTAGACCATTACTTTATAGCTACCAAATCTTACTTATATTGTAGACTATTAAAAATAACTTCCACATATTGACAGATTCTTTCGTTACTTAGACTAAAAATAATTAATGGATCCAATTATAACAGAAGAAACGATCATTCCTAAAAAGAGACACTATCCAACCATTGCACAAGGCTTTGGGATATTCGGGGTGTCTATTTTAATACAAGGAGCGGTAGGCATGGTCCTAGGTGATCTAATGCGCAGCCAACCGAGTCTAGGTGCTTTTATATTATATAATCTTTCTTTAGGGCTCTCGATACTATTCGCTTGGAAGATGGGTAATAGGACAAGTTTAGAGCCAGGTCCTTTTCCACTAGTACTAGTACCGATTCTTATACTGATGACGCCAGCTATCTCGCTATTGATGGAACCTGTGATAGAGCTCATTCCTTATTATAAAGAATTTCAAGAATTGTTTGCAGGAATGTTAGGAGAAAATACTTGGCTAATATTTGCAACGGTCGCAATTTCTGCACCGCTACTGGAAGAGATCTTATTTAGAGGGATTATTTTAGATGGTTTTTTAAAAAATTATGCCCCAACAAAAGCTATTTTTTGGTCTGCCGTTATTTTTGGATTAATCCATTTGAATCCATATCAATTTATAGCAGCTACCTTAATCGGTATATTAATGGGGTGGATTTATTGGCGGACGAGATCTCTCTGGCTTTGTATTTTAATCCATTTCATAAATAATTCTTTAGGCTTTTTTATGAATTGGATTTTTGAACTACCAGAAGATAGTATGGCTGGAACTAGAGCATTGATAAATAATGATTCTCAATATTTTACGATGTTGGGTATTGCGGCAGTAATAGTGGTAATTGGTTTGTTTTCCTTGGATAGGTTGATGGAAAAGGCTACTCCTGTAGTGTAACTGAACGGTTGAAAAAGGTGATTTTAGATGCTCCTATTATGCTTGTTCTTTTTTCATTGAAAAAAAAGAACCAAAAATTCTAGTCCAAAAAACTCGCTCCGCTCAAACAGTTTTGGACTAGCTAACCCGCTTTGATGTTGACTACTTAATGTTGAACATTTGCTCTAGATCGTGTACATCTACTTCTACACGACCTAGAGCATACCTAATAAAGTAACCATTTCATCCGCGTGAACCTAGAAGAGGTTTCCGTGTTCTATTGTGTCAAGTTTGAATTTCCCGCCCTACTATTTTAAAAACTCCGCAGCAATAATTCGTTCTAAGCTACTCAAAGGAATAGAACCATTCGCTAATACTAAATCATGGAAGGCTCGGATATCAAATTTATCCCCTTGCGCAGCCTCCACTTTTTTTCGTAACTCTCGAATTTTCAATTCTCCAATTTTATAGGATACTGCTTGCCCAGGCCAACCAATATATCGATCAATTTCAGTTGTTACTTCGTGAATAGATAGAGCGGTGTTACTAGCCATAAAATCTAAGGCTTCCTGTCTAGTCCATCCCTTATAATGCATACCTGGGTCTACCACCAATCGACAAGCCCGCCACATTTCATAGGTTAATCTACCAAAATCTTCGTAAGGTGTTTTATAAATTCCTGCTTCTTTACCTAGGTATTCCGTGTATAATGCCCAACCTTCTCCGAAGGCACTCAAATAAGTTTGTGTTCTAAATTTAGGTACGTTTTCAATTTCTTGCGCCAATGATCCTTGCAGGTGGTGTCCAGGCACCGCTTCATGTAAGGTCAATGCAGGTAAGGCATATAAAGGACGGCTTTTTAGGTTGTGGGTATTCACCCAATATTGTCCTGCTCGTTGGCTTTCCATGGAACCACCAGAATATCTACCACTGGTATATTTTGGGGCGATCGCATCTGGAACAGGATTTACGGTGAAGGGTAAGCGCGGTAGTTTACCAAAATATCTAGGTAAAATCTCTTCTGCTTTTTTAGAATACCAGGCAGCTTTAGCTAATAGCTCATCCCCTGTTTTCGCATAAAACTGCTCGTCAGTTCTTAAGAAATTTAGAAAGTCAGCGTAGCTTCCTTCAAATGCTAATTCTTCTAAAATCGCATCCATTTCTGCTCTGATTCGAGCGACCTCTTTCTGTCCTATTTCAAAGACCTCATCAGGAGTCATATCTAAAGTAGTAAAGTATCTTACCCTTTGTTCGTAGTACGCCTTGCCATCCTTATTATTACGAACCCCTATTTCTTCTCTGACTTGAGGTAAATATTCTTTTTCTAAAAACGCATGAAATTGCTGAAAGGCTGGAAGGACATCTTCTTTGATAATGCTCAAACCTTTTTGATTTACAGTTTCCCCCTTATGGAGTGGCTTTGCTAAGAATAAATCTTTGGGTTGTTTGTTAAGATAGTCAGCAACATAGCCGATACAATTTTGGGCAATTATTTTTGGAACTACTTTTTTTTGCTTTAAACCAGATTTCAATAAACCTGTTTGCTGTGCGAGATAAGCGGGAATCGCTTTTAGTTTTGCTAAATAATCTGCTTGTTCTTTCTCCGTTTTTAATTGTAGATTTTGCGTTCGATAGACCATACCAGTTAAAAAACCACCTTCGGCATTTAAGGGCATTAAGTAGGATTCATTGACAAGATTGTACAAACGATCCTCTAATACCAATTGTAACATATCTTGATTAATCTGATCAGAAGCAGATAGTTTAGATTGGTCGATTTCTGCTAAGTCAGCGAGTTGTGCCTGATAATGTTTGATTTGTTTTTTGATCGTCGCTTTAGAATAATCAGGCCATTGGGTTGCTCCATTAGCAGCTTGTTCTTTTTGAAATACTTCCTGCGCTTCTATAATCTTTGATAGTTGTGGATCAATATTCTGAGCAAAGAGTATCGTACTACTTAGTAATAGAAAGAATAAAGGATATAGTTTTTTCATTTATTTCACGATTAATTTATAGAAGTTGTTTAAGAATGTATAACTGGCTTATTTGCAAGTCATTGATTGTTAATGACTTCGTTGTAAATATCGTAAAATAATTGTGATTAATTCATAAGATTCTTAAAATGGTTACTATTACATAAGTGTAGAATTATACCACGGATTCACAGATTTAGTGTTAACCATCCGTGAATCCGTGGTAAAAAATGTCAACTAGTTTTATAAATCCTTTCGTTTTAAAATCCAGTAACTAGTAGCAATAAAAAAAGTCCCCCAACACATCGCCACCAACAAATCTTTCAAGGAAACATAGTCTTGAATCTCCCAAAACAAGTATCGAGGAAATGGAATACGCACCAAATTATGAATGGCTCTAATAGGTAAAAAAGGCGCTATACCCCTAACAACATCCGGCAAGTCTGGATAATACGTCAAAAATTGAACAGCAAATGGCTCAATCATAAAGGTGTACATAAACAATCCCATAATCACTAAGCCCCCTCTTCTCACGATCATAGTCAATAACATAGCGAATACCAAAAAGATAAAAACATCTAAACAATACGCCAATAGAAAAGAAGTCCCAGAAAACATATAAGGTAAAGAATCAGGATGGGCATAGATTAATCCTGTTATCAATCCAATCATTCCAACGATGGCGGTAAAACTAATCGCAATGATTCCAATAAATAACAATTTAGAAAGTAGCCATTCTTTCTTACTCAAACCATCAATAATATTCTGTCGTAGTATTCGATGTGAAAATTCATTCGCAATAGAAATGATGACAATAAAAGCAGGTAGGATTTTAAAGTAAGAGGCCACGTAAGTTAGGTTCTGCCATATATCTGGAAAATCATATAGGGGCAACATGGTTGGATCAAATCCTCTAAAGTCTGCCCCTTCATTTTTCAAGAAATTCATAAACAACATTCCACTAGAACAAACACCGATCGTAATTAATGCAGTCAAGCCCATCAATATCCAAAAGGGCCGATAGTGTTTTAGTTTTAACCACTCGATTTGTAATAGTCTGATCATTCTTTTATTTAGGGCTGTTTGTAGCGATTAATTATGCTCGGATAATAAATTTAAAAATTGTTGTTCTAGGCTTCCATCTTTTTGCAATAGATGACTTAGTACTATTTGCTTTTCAAAAAGATATTGACTTAGATCACTCGTATCCGTTTCCTTTTTCGGTGTTAACACAAAGATAGAATGCTTCTTTTCTAATTTGAGAATACCCGGATATCCTGATAAAGCCGTTTGTAAGGCCTCCATATTTTTTGCAGCAACTTCTATAGTAATCTGTTCTTGTAAAGCCTCCTTGACGCTTCCTTGAAATAGTTTTTCTCCTTTCCGCAAGACCATAAAGTCCGTACATACTTTTTGTACCTCGTCTAATAAGTGACTCGCAAGAATAATTGTTTTACCGGATTGGGCAATCTCTTGGATCAATTCTCTGATTTCTACAATCCCTTGTGGATCTAGTCCATTTGTCGGTTCATCTAAAATTAATACGGGTGGGTCTGCTAATAGCGCAGCGCCTATTGCTAGACGTTGTTTCATTCCT
>CALJIY010000147.1 GCA_937973945.1 uncultured Saprospiraceae bacterium
ATATTAAAGGCTTCCTTAGATATAGAATAATCCTCCGTAGCTAGCGATAATTTAATATCCGTCGCATCACATAAGGGACATTGTTGGTAAGTGATTTGCTGTTTGGCTACTTTCATTAATAGACAAGATTAAAAATTTAGAATACGCTTTAGTTAGGGCGAAAATACAAGAATCCTTTATAAGATACGTTAGAAATGAGCAGAGGTTGTCTACGCTATAGCAGCGATTTTCATTGCTAATCTATCTTTTTGACCAACACGCAACATTTCTTGATAATCAAAATGGAAAAGCATTGCATAATATTTGCTAATATGACTATTATAAATGAATAGAAAAAATGAAAATCAAATCGATACTGCTGTTACTAATAAATAGTCTATTATTTCAATTTATTGGAACGGCGCAAGAACGACTATCTTATCAAGCAATCAATCCAAAGCATAACAACGGCCTTAATGGATTTGCCATTGGCCAAATCGAGTTGGATAATGTTGGAAATCGCTATGTATATGGGTCTTATGACAATGCCAAGGGGAACGATTTTGATGGCCTAATGGCAGAGTCTAACTTTGTCCGCTATCTAGCCAGCTATGATACTAATGGAGTAATAAATTGGGTGAAAGGTGTAACAGATGCTAGACATCGTTCTTCTGAAATGGCGACTAATGGAAATGGATTTACTTGGATTGCTGCTGAATTTTTTAAAGATGTTAGAGTGGAGGAGACCGATTTGAAAATTCAAGGAGCACCACTATCTGGACACGATGATTTATTCTTAGTCCGATATGATAATGCAGGTAGCGCTGTAGCTTTAGTGCAAATTGAGAGTTTTGAAAGTCGAGAAATCTTATTGGATTTGGAAACAGATGAAGTGGGTAATGCTTATGTACTCTATGTAACAGATGCAAAATCAGGTATGTATGATTTGGATCTAAATAGCCCCAATCGCTTTGTTTTAGTTATGGCTAAATTCTCTCCAACAGGAGCATTTATTTATGCGGAAAAATTAGCCGAATTGGAGAACGATTTAGACGACGTTGCTATTGAATTACATCCAGATGGATGGATCTCAGGAGCAGGGGCAGCTGGAGGTAGTTCTGTATATATAGATGGGAAAACGATTGCCCCAAAAGAAAGCTATTTTTTTAGATGGTCTCCAACAGAAGGTTTTATAGCTAGTGGCAAAATTAAGGAAGAAACGCAAACACCTATTCAGGTGAAAATTAGAGATATTGCTTTAGATCTGGAAGGAAATATTTTTTATATAGGAGCAACAGAAGTTGGGAAACTTAGTTCGACGGGTAGCCTGCTTTGGCAAATAGATGGTCGCCATACAGGTACTTTTCAATCGGATAATCGCTATTTAAAAACGGACCTAGATGGGAATGCTTATATCACAGGAACGACTAGGGGCGGTTGGCCTACGCTAGGTAGCCGACTTATTCCATGTGACCTAAGAACGAATAGTCAAACCTTTACAACTAAAATTAATTCTAGTGGTCATCACCTTTGGAGTATCTGCAATTCAGTTGGAGCGCCTAATGATTTAATACTTTTAGACGATCAAACTATTTTATTACTAAAAAATGAAGAGAGTGGAAATGCTAGTTCCTTAGCCGTACTACACTATACTAATCCTAATTTAAGATTGACTATTTCATCGAATACCAGTTATTGTGAATTAGATAGTATGGAAATTAATTTCGATGGTACTGGTATACCTACAGGGCAATACCTTTTACAAATATCTGATTCAACAGGTAACTTTCCTCGTCCCTTGGATGCGATTACCTCTTTTTCTGTTTTGGCCTTTCCAAGCACTCTTACTTTTAAATTGCCTTTAAGAAATTCTTTTACAGCAGGTAATTCTTTTGTGCTAAGAGTAGTTAGAGAAAACCTAAGCACTAATCTATCTATACCATTCGTGGTCAATCCTACACCCGAAATGAAATTTGATCGTCGAATGGAAGATGCTTGTACGGGGAGCGAGCTGGATTTAAATGTCAACCAAGGCGGCTTATTACCCGATAGGGTGGAGTGGGAGGCAAGGGATTCCATTATAGTGCATCCCAATTTAATAACCGCAACCTTACATGATATTGGAAGGAACCAAACTGTTTTTGCCCATGGAGAGATGGAATCAACGGGTTGCCGGAATACAGATAGTGTTGTCATTAATCATTATGACTATTCGGTAAATATTCTTGGACCAGATTCAACGTATGAAGAACCAATTATTTGGTCTGCTAATATAAGCGAGCAAGCGATTCTTCCATTAACATATGAATGGACAGACTCGTATTTTGGTAGGGGAAGCACTACGGATACCTACGAAGCAATGTATAATGCTGTAGGGTATGCGGATATTTATTTAAAAACAACGGATAAGAAAGGATGTATTCGTAGCGATACATCTACCTTTTTATCTATCATCCCAGTTACCTTAAGAGGATTGGTAGTAGATCATACCAATTCCTTACCTTTAGGAAATACTTTTGTAGAAATTTATGGTCTTGGTCCATCTGGAATAGCACCACAACTAGTAGATACTTTATCAACAGATGATAGAGGCTTTTTTACTAAAGTAGTTAATGGATTTGCAGAGTACATAGTCAGAATTATTCCTGATGAATTGGTGTATCCGGGTAATCTTCCTACCTACTATGACAAAACACTATTTATTCAAGAAGCAAGTCCGATTCCTTTCGTCCGCTTCAACCAAGCTTATCCTATCATTAATGCCGTATCAGCTACTGCTCCTACAGATTCTTTGGGGGATGGAACTATTGTCGCCTATGTAAGAGAAGGAACGCATGGTAAAAATGCAGGTATGGTAGCAGGGCTAAAAATATGGTTAGCCAATGCTCAAAAACAACCAATCCAATTGGCAGAAACGGATGAGTTTGGCTATCTAGAATTTACTAATTTACCTATAGGAGAATATTTCTTTCTATGTGATCGCTTCGGTATTGACAATAGCAAAGCACCTCGAACTAAATTGGAGGATACTACTTTAGAGCAAGAGCTAAACTTTCTACTTTTTCCAGATGTGTTGAATTTGTCAAATGCTACTGTTAGTATTGAAGAGCCATTTGATAAATTTGTTTTAAAAGTTTATCCTAACCCCGGTCAAAATAATATCTACTTTACAGTGCCTTCTGGATTTTCACCTATCCAATTTAGTTTGATAGATATTTCGGGGAGAACTATTCACTCAGGAAAATTATTACCTGGTCAACAAGTCCTTTCATTGCCGACTATTCCAAAAGGTCTGTATACCATAACCTTGTTAGATGATAACTCTCAACACTTAATAAGTAAGTGGATTGCTTACTAAAAAAGCCTCTCATCTTTCGATAAGAGGCCAAGGAGGTTTTTACAAATTAAATATAGATTGTTTTACAGTCGGGTGATTTTGTTTTTTGAGAGCAGAGAATAGAGACTGATTTCGTTTGCAAACAATGAAATTGCATCGTTTGCAAACGAATTCAGTCTCTGTTCTCTATTCTCTGTTCTCTGCTCTAATTAGCATTAAACACTTTCCCAGAGCCATTAGTAGATACCTTCATATCAGGATTCCCCTTATAGTACACATCGCCACTTCCTTTAATGTCCACGCCTAAGAAGTCAGAAACACTTACCTGGAAATCGCCGCTTCCATCAATATCTATTTGCGCATCTCTAGCTAATAAATCAAAGGCTTGGACATCTCCGCTACCGTCTATTTCAAAATCTAGGGTAGCTGTTACGCCTTCTAACTCTACTTTACCAGAACCAGAGTTTCGACCATTCACTTGATCTGCTTCTACAGATAAGATAATATCGCCAGAGCCATTATTTTCGATATCCAAAATATCCACTCTAATAATATCCTCTGATCTGATTTTTCCAGAACCACTATTAGCAACGTAATTCAAAGTAGGGACAGTGATATATATTCTCAAAACATCACTATCGTCTACACAGTCATCAAATTCAATTTCCCAAACATCATTTCTAACAGAAGTTTCTAATTCTTCAATAATGTTTTCTTGACCTTTAATGACTACTTCTTGTTCGTCTCCCTGTGTAATATAGACCTGCGCATCGGTGCGTAGTTTGATACCTGTAAAATCAGCAAGAACAATTTCTTCTGTAGTAGTTCCGCCAAAACCCTCTTCACATCTAGAGAAGTTTCGATCATCTTCTCCGAATCCGCCATCGAAGTCGAAGTAACAAGATTGCATAGTAAAAGTGGCCATTAGGGCCATTGCTAGAAAAAACCGATTTACATACTTCATAATATATTGTATTTTTTGGTGAAAACGTAATTTTAAAAGTCAGGTCATAAAAATGTAATTAGTAGGATTTGATTGACTATGACTGACTTTTAAAAAATACGTATTGGATGATTTCTTATGGATAAGATGACGCATCTTTCCAATTACCCCTATTTATTAGAATGATTTTTTTTAGAATACCATTAGGATTCCTTTAAAATCGGCATCTTTGCACTTGATTTGGCAGAAGTAGAAGTCAGATGTCAGACCGTTCTAGTTAGCTTACGCTACCGGAACTGTCAGAAGTCAGATATATGGCGTGGGCAACATCATACGTCTGATTTCTGAGCTCTCTTTATGCTGCGTCTTATTTGGAATCTGACAGTGAAGCGATCTGACTTCTGACAGCGAAGTGATCTGACTTCTAAAAAATATTAAATATGAAAGAAATAGCAGTAATTGGTGCGGGTACAATGGGTAATGGGATTGCACATGTATTTGCGATGAAAGGATATAAGGTCGCTTTAATTGATATTGCAGAAAGTGCCTTAGAAAAAGCAATGGCGACCATAGAAAAGAATTTGGATAGGATGGTGCGGAAAGAAAGGATTACAGAGGGCGACAAATTAGCTACGCTAGCAGGAATCACGACCTTTACGGACATGAAGCAAGGAGTGGCAGGAAGAGATTTAATCATAGAGGCAGCCACAGAAAATATAGACCTAAAACTAAAAATATTTAAGAGTTTAGACGAATTAGCGGCACCAAATGCTATTTTAGCAACGAATACCTCTTCTATTTCTATTACAAAAATTGCAGCAGCTACCCAGCGACCAGATAAAGTCATTGGAATGCATTTCTTTAATCCTGTCCCCGTGATGAAGTTAGTAGAAGTCATTAATGGCTATGCTACGGATCCACAAGTAACAGCGCAGATTATGGAGATGTCAAAAGGCTTAGGTAAAGTACCTGTAGAAGTAAAGGACTATCCTGGTTTTGCGGCTAATCGGATATTAATGCCTATGTTGAATGAAGCCTTCTATACCTTATATGAAGGCGTATCTGGGGTACAAGAAATTGATACCGTAATGAAACTAGGCATGGGGCATCCGATGGGGCCTTTACAATTAGCGGATTTTGTGGGCTTAGATGTCTGTCTGGCTATTTTAGAGGTGCTACATAAAGGTTTTGGTAATCCTAAATATGCTGCTTGTCCACTATTAGTAAATATGGTGACTGCTGGTAAATTGGGTAGAAAATCTGGAGAAGGTTTTTATGACTATAGTGCTACAGGGAAAGATTTGGTTGTTGCTAAGCAGTTTGCGTAAAAGGTCAATCAATAACAATTAAATGATTCTTATCCATTAAGATATGGCAAAATATAAATACGATTTAAGAGGCGTGTCTGCAACGAAAGACGAAGTACATGCAGCAATTAAAGACTTAGATAAAGGCCTATATCCAAAGGCTTTTTGTAAAATCTTGCCCGATATTGCAGGCAAGGATGCGGATTATGTGAACTTGATGCATGCTGATACCTCTGGTACTAAGACTAGTTTGGCTTATCTATATTGGAAAGAAACAGGAGATTTATCTGTTTGGAAAGGAATTGCACAAGATGCATTGGTGATGAATATAGATGATATGGCTTGTGTCGGCTGTGTAGATGACATTATACTATCTTCTACAATTGGCCGTAATAAAAATCTAATATCTGGAGATGTCATTGCTGCATTAATACAAAGTGCAGTGACTTTAGCAGAACAACTGAAAGCGCAAGGGGTCAATATTCACCTAGCGGGTGGAGAGACAGCAGATGTAGGGGACATTGTACGTACGATAGATGTGGGCTATACCGCGTTTGCACGAATGAAAAAAGAGGAACTTTTGGTGAATAATATCCAAGCAGGAGACTTAATTGTTGGCTTTGCTTCTTATGGGCAAGCCAGCTATGAAGATGCTTATAATGGAGGAATGGGGAGTAATGGCTTGACTTCTGCTAGGCATGATGTATTAGATAAAATGTATGCAACTAAATATCCAGATAGCTATGATGCAGCGAATACGCCTGACGAAGTGGTGTACTTAGGGTCTAAAAAACTAACAGATAAAGTGGTCATTAATGGAGTAGAAACGGATATAGGTAAATTGATTTTGTCGCCAACACGAACCTATCTTCCCGTTATTAAATCCATTTTTGAAGAATGTAGAGCAGGCTTATCTGGGATGATTCATTGTACAGGCGGAGCCCAGTCAAAAGTCTTGAAATTTGTAGACAATGATGTACATATCATAAAGGATAATCTATTGCCAATCCCTCCTTTATTTCAAATTATTAAAGAAGAATCTGGAACAGATTGGCAGGAGATGTATCAAGTATTTAATATGGGCCATCGCCTAGAAGTATACTTGAAACCAGCTTATGCAGAAAAAGTAGTGGCGATCGGGAAGAAATACAATATTGACGCTAAAATAATAGGTCGAGTAGAAGCTGCGGATCAACGAAAAGTAAGTATACTTGCACCGGAAGATCAATGGTTATCTTATGTTTCTTAAGAAATTATGTGGAACAAATAGTAGAATCGGCCTTTTTGTGGTTCCTAGATAAAATTTATTTTATTTTTTTATCTGTATTTGCGCCCTGTCTTCATTCCATTTAGATAGATCTCTTTGATATTTTAATGAATTAAATTTATCTTATATTAGTATAAAAAGATATTATAAAAAATTGATTCATAATAGGTTGCTTTTTTCTTTTTAACTAAAATAGGAGGTGTTTTCTAATTTGTTGAATCAAGGATTATTTATTCTTACTTTTGCCTCCCCTCCCAAATGAAATATTACTAGAAAAGAGGCTGTGTTAATGTTTCATTTTCCTTTCTGTTTCTTCTCATATTTTTATAGTTTAACGCTACATTTGTCATGGATTTATATGAGAATCAGCAGTTTATAGGTGAATTTTAAAAACCGAAACTGCATTGATTTCAGCCAGTTTTTTTGAGAAAAGTAAAATTGTACCTACTTGAATCGTCTAATAACACCGATAATATTGCTTTTTTGCACGATTGTGCAAGGAAGTATCATAGCACAAATACCAGAAGTGGTTATAGAAGGGAAGATAGAAGCAGCTGCTCCGTTTTCTTCCGTCACGTTTAAATTCTATAAAGACTATATCTCCTTCGAAGAGTTGGAATATACGGCTATTATAAAAGATCAAACTTTTTCTATTACGCTTCCAGTACATGATGCGACTCCTGGATTTATTACCTACAACAACCAAACTTTACCAATATTTTTAGAGCGAGGAGATAGTCTGTTTGTTAGCTCTAATCATATCAATTTTATAGACTCCCTTGAGTACTCACAAATAGGGGCATTGCGTAATAATTTTTTAAAAGAAACCTTCGTAAAATTTGATAGAGAAGATGCTCAATTAGTCAAAGAAGGCATGCAACAGAAGACCGCAGAAGACTTTGAAGTATTTATGCAGTCTTATAAAGAAAAGAAAATTACCCATCGAGATGAATACTTAAGCCAACGAGATACCTTCTTCTCTTCTACTTTTTCGGAATATGTGGATGCCGATATTAATTATTGGTGGGGACATCAATTGATGTCTTATAAAGATAATCATCCTACCTCTCATTTACTACCTATCGCGCTTACCCTACCGAATGAATATTACGATTTTATGGAGGAGCTGGAGTTGAATGATGAAAAGGCGCTGGCTAATCTAAATTACCTAAACTATCTAGATCGTTATGTAGAATGGCGTCAAGATCGTATTTCAAGAGGTTTATTGAAAATAGAAGGAAGACCTACCAAAAAGAAGGTTTTAGAATTTAGCAGAGTGGAAACTTTTGCAGAGGTTTTAGCAGATAATATAGATGTCCGTGCCGCTGCACATGATCAAAATGCAATTATTGGAAAGCTATATAGAAAAGACCGTGTATTGTATTTGAGAGATATCACCAATGATCGTTTTTCTCATGTGTATAAAGGCAGAAGATATCAAGATAAATTTGTAAAAATCCAAATGCCTGATGGACAAATTGGATGGGTCTATCAAAGAGGTATCAGAGTATTTGAAGATGTCTTGTCAGAGTATGTGGAAGTAGATTTACCAGAGGATTATGGAGATTTTATTCAAGCGGTAAAGTATAGTGAATTTAGAGGAAAAGTCTTACACTATGCTATTTCTAAGGATATATACAATGATATTAATAGAGGGAAGCGTGTACCAAAATCTAAATTAGATAACTATATAAAAGTTTCTCCCTACATACAGTATGTGCAATTAATTAAAGAGGCGTATGCTGCTAGAGGATACGGACAACCAATTCCACTGAGTTCCTTAAGAGGTACATCAGCAGACAAATCTGTTACAGATGAAAAGATTGCTAATTTCACCAAAAACCTGTCTGCGCTTTTGAGTGTTGCCGATGAGACCCAAAAGAACGAAAAACCTAAAGTCAAGCCTAAGACAAAACCTGTTGTTGAAAAAGTAATACCAGCACCTAAGACACCAGTAGTGGCATCAACTATTTCTACCCCGAAGACGCCAGATTTACGCACAGAAATACCAATTAGTGCACCTGATTTAAGTCCCTATTTTCAGAATACTTCATTTCGATTTAATACAAATATCCCTTCTGGGAAAAAACCGGAACTCGTCATAAATGAGAATCCTCTTTTAAAGAAAGAGCAGAAGCATATCATTAGTGCGAATACAGGAAACTCTTTTATCACGGTAGCTGCTCCCCTAACCATGCCGACTACTTGGGAATTGAGAAGTGGTAGACAAGTGATAGAGCTTTATTGTCATCCAGGGGATGATTTAGAGATTAATATTCAAGGGGCTAATCTATACACAAAGACTTCCTTTTCTGGTCAATGGAGTGCAGAAAATACGTATTTATTACAGGCAACCGCTAAGTTTGATCATATTAACGAGGGCTTAGAAAGGAATAAGCAAGATGCCAATCCTCAAGTGTTTAAGGACTGGCTGAACTCTGTTCGTCAAGAAAAATTAGATTTCTTTTACCAATATACAAGGGAACATCAGCTTAATCCAGACTTCATCGCTTATGCAGAAGCAGGAATTAATTACTGGTATGCCTTTAATTTGATGAACTACTTGTATGAGCATCCTTTCTTAAATGGTATGCCCTATCCAATGGACGTGAATCCAGTGTATTTTGACTTCATGTCTGAAATTCCAGTCAATAATGATGCAGCATTGGCCAATAAATTCTTCTTCAATTACATTCAAGAATTTATCGCTTACCAACATAGAAAGCCGGTTAATAGAGATAAGGACAGATATACCTTGGCAGAGGAGTATCTAACAGGAGATACGAAAGCGTTTTTCCAAGCATTCTTATTAGCTTTAAAAACAAAGACAAAAGATAGAACGGGACTAAGCCACCAGATAGCTGCTTTTTCAAGGACCGCATCGAACCCGCTTTATGTGGAGTATATCAAAGAAGCCTATTTAGATGTAAAAGGGATAAGAGAAGGAATGAAAGCGCCTGGTTTTCAATTACTAGACCAAACAGGCAAGCGCGTCAGTTTGGCGGATTATAAAGGAAAAGTAGTCTTGCTGGATTTTTGGGCGACCTGGTGTGGTCCATGCTTAGATTTAATACCCGTACATGAGGATTTAAAAAAGCGTTTCAAAGATCAAAACGTGAAGTTTGTCTATGTTTCTATGGATAATAGTTCTGTCCTATGGAAGAATTTTATTACGAAAAAACGTTTTACAGGAGATCATTTAATTTCTGGTGAAGCGATGGGCTTAAAATCGCCAGTTGCCATTGATTATAAAATAGAATACTTGCCCTTTACGCTACTTTTAGATACAGATGGTACTATTGTTTGGAAACGAACTGGCGGTTATAGCGTTAATAACTTGATTAAAGAAATGGAAAACTTATTAAAGTAAGTAACGGTGAAGTAAGGTTTGGGCTATAGTAGCAGTTATTTCTTTTTTAACTGACCATCTATTAACGCTTGATTCCGTTATACGTTATATAATAGCATCTGCTAGATTATCCTCATGAACATTCAAACAATTAGTTACTGCCTAGTATTTTTATTCCTACCATTTTTTCTCTATGCGCAGGATGTATATGACCTATCTACCAACGAAATTTTCTTAAAAACTTATCGAGAAGGAGAGGAGGCTTTTAATAAGGAGACTTTCAGGAAAGCAGAGAAGGCCTTCAAAAAAGCAATTGCTTTAAAACCTGATTATGCGGCGGCCTATAGACGTTTGGGTATCGTGTATGAAGTTCAGAAAGCGTATCAGTTAGCTGCCGAGATGTATGATCAATGTATCGAATTAGATCCAACTATATCTAGAACGCTTTACTATCAGAGTGGAGAAATGCACTTGAAAAATGGTAATTATAAGACTGCTTACGAGCGTTTTAAAGCGTATGAATCGTACCTAAATTTACCAGCGGAATCATTTACGGATGGCACGCTAGAATTAGATACCGAAGCTTATTTCAATACACAGTTAGCTAAGAGTTTAGCCGATTGTCAATTTGGTTTGTCAACCGCTGTTTTTGATACGATTGTCTTGGAAAATTTAGGCCCAGCTATTAATTCAGAAGCAGATGATTGTTTCCCCTATTTGTCCAATGATGAAAGTTGGATGTTCTATACGCGTATGGGGGAACGAAGAAAAGTGGATGAGAACTTACTGCATAGTACTTACAGTAATGGTAAATGGGCTAAAGGAAAATCCTTAGGGAAAGAGATCAATTCTGAAGTAAATGAAGGGATGGGTAAAGCTACGAGAGATGAACGTAAAATGTATTTTCCAGCCTGTAATAGAGAAGATGTTTTAGGCTTATGCGATATATTTCAAGCGGCAGTAGATAATGGTAAAATATTGGATACGAAGCAATTAGAAGGAAAAGTCAATTCTGATCGATGGGATTCTCAGCCTTCCATCAACTGCGATGGGCAGGCATTGTATTTTGTGAGTGATCGACCTGGCGGATTTGGAGGGACCGATATTTGGGTTAGTTATAAGGAACTGAATGGTACTTGGGGAAAGGCTACGAACTTGGGTCGAAGAGTGAACACGGCACAAGATGAAGAGGCCCCCTTTATTGCGGATGATGGTGTAACACTTTATTTCGCATCTAATGGGCATCCGGGATTAGGGGATCAAGATATCTTTGTTACCCGTAAAAATGAAGATGATCGTTGGGGAATGCCTAAAAATCTTGGTGCGCCAATTAATTCCGCTCGAAGAGAATTGAGTTTTTTTGTGAATGCAAGAGGGAATAACGGTTATATCGCTTCTAATAGAGAAGGTGGGTTTGGTGGGTTGGATATCTATAAATTTCAGCTTCCAGAAAAAAAAGACTTTGAGGAGGTGGCTTATGTAAAGGGAACGGTCAAAAATGCGGAAACAGGAGAAGCCATCCAAACAAAGGTGGATATAACGGGAAAAGGAAACTATCTAACAGATGAAGAAGGGCGCTTTTTCGTCTGTTTCCCGACCTTGAGTAAGCTACCGGTCTCGGTTGATCAAAAAGGATATTATCCGTATCGGAAAAGATTAGGCTTGTTAAATTGGAGTGAGGAAGGATACGTAGAAGTAGAGATTTTATTGCAACCAATGAATCAAGCAGCTACTTTAGGGCAGGCAACCCAGAAAGTAAAAATCGATCAACCCAAAGTACCGATACAAGTGTCTACAGAAATTGCTCATAATGAAACACCAGATCGACAATTATATTCGACCTCTGATATTTATTTTTATTTTGATCAATTTCTACTGACCAAAGAAGCGCAATATAGTATTGATCGTTTGATTGAAGATATTGATCCCGAGCAATTAGCATTAGTCGTAATTGAAGGCTATGCAGACCAAATTGGCTCAGATGACTACAATCAAAAACTGTCAGAAAAAAGAGCAGAAGAAGTGGCCAATTATTTTAAATCGAAAGGATTATTAAAGTTAAAGGTCAGTTATAGAGGATATGGAAAAACGAAAAGTTCTTCTATTAATTCGAAGAATAGGAGAGTAGATATTGTGGTGTATTATAAGACATCTTAATAGAACAGAGAGTAGAGAAGAGAGAGTAGAGATGTATTTCGTTTAAAAATGACAGGTTTCGTCGTCTTTTAAACGAAATACATCTCTGTTCTCTGCTCTCGCTTCTCTATTCTTAAATTACAGTAATTTCTTCAATTCTGCTTCAATAGAAGCAGCGCCTCTTAAGCCAACAGCTGCAATGTTCCCTTCTCTATCAATCATAAATGTTCGCGGAATACCCGAAACACCATATGTTTGAGCTGGAGCAGAATCCCACTTCTTAAGGTCACTTACATGTGTTTCCCAGCTTAATTTATCTTGCGCGATTGCTTGCTTCCATCGATTCTTAGAACTTTCCATTTGCTGGTCGATTTGTGCTTGATTACCACCGTATCTTGCCATTGTTCTTGAATCTAAGCCATCTAAAGATACGCTGAAAACTTCGAATCCTTTGCTTTTATATTGGTTGTAGACTTTTACAACACTAGGATTTTCTCTCCTACAAGGCCCGCACCAACTTGCCCAAAAATCCAAGAGAACAACCTTACCTTTTAAATCTGACAAGGCATATTCTTTACCATCAGGACTAGGTAAGGAAATATCAGGCGCTTGCTTGCCTACAGCTATTCTTTGAAGAGATAAAGTTTTTTCTAATTGGCCGATATAACTTCCATATTCCCCTAGAATACTTTTGTCTACAGCTGATGCTTGTAATTTACCAAGTACTGATTTATGAATATCCAAATTTTCGGTGGATGCACCTCTAAAAACAGAGTTGGCAAGCATTAAAGCCGTATAAGGATTCGCAATGGAAGATTTAAGCTTAGTGGCAAGTGCTGCCTTAGATAGACTACCTGTATTTAAGCCCTTCATAATATCTACCAATTCTTGTCCGGCAGAAGAACCTTCTATTGTGATATTGTATTTATCTAAATCAGCAAGGTTTCCGTTAATTTTTACGGCTTTTTCATTGCCATCAAAAACAAGACCTAAACGCTTTGCACCAATACGAAAACGGTATTGCCCAGCTTCTAGGCCATCTGGAATAGGTAAAGAAAAATTGCCATTTGCATCTACTTCTGATTTGGCAATTACTCTAGTCGCAGAGATTCCCTGCTTATCTAGAAATGCTTGTAAATTAGACGCGCCTTGTATCTGACCGCTAATCGTTGCGCCAGAAGTCGCACTGGCCGAAGAGGAAGCGCTATTGGCGCCATCGCTGCCACAGCTATACTGTACGCTTGCTACGGCTACTATCAAAAATAAAATGAATATATTTCTCATGTTCAACATGGATTTTGAGTGATCAATAAATGAGACTTATTATTTTGTAAAAATACAAATATATCTCCTATCCTTAGCTTATTTTCTTACGTAAATAGGACAAATTCGTTAATGAAATCGACTTTTTTTTTTAAAAATCTTCTAATTATTATATTCTTTTAGGCTGACTACAGTTTGTTTTTTCTTGACAACTAGTCTAAAATGGCTTACTTTTGCCGCCGATGCAAAAAGTAGTCTTCAAAGATTTAGGAATAATTGACTATCAAAAAGCTTGGGATTATCAGCAAACATTGCTGAAAGAAGTGATTGATAGGAAGTTAAGTAATAGACATTTAGCTACTACTGATCCTTTGTTTGCTGATCCAAGAAGCTATTTATTGTTTTGCGAACACCCACCTGTATATACCCTCGGTAAGAGCGGTTCTTTAGATCATTTATTATTACAAGAACAAGATTTAACAGAAAAAGGTATCCAATTCTATAAAATCAATAGGGGAGGAGACATTACTTTTCATGGGCCTGGTCAAATAGTAGGATACCCTATTTTTGATTTGGATCTATTTTTTACGGATGTCCATAAATATGTCCGTTTCTTGGAAGAAGTAATTATTAGAACGCTTAAAGATTATGGCTTAGAAGGCCTTAGAATTAAAGGGTTTACAGGGGTTTGGTTATCAGATAATGATGGCGGACCTAATCGTAAAATATGTGCTATTGGCGTTCATTTAAGCAGATGGGTGACAATGCATGGTTTTGCATTTAATATTAATACTGATTTAGATTACTTTAGCTATATCATCCCTTGTGGTATTGAAGATCAAGATAAATCAGTCACTAGTTTGTCTAAAGAACTAGGCAAGTTTGTTGCTATTAATGAAGTAGCAGAAAAATTAAAGTATCATTTTTCTAATTTATTCGGATTTTATTATCTTTAGTACTAAGAGTAATAGAAGAGAATCTTACTTATACAAAATATCCATGAATACCAAAAATCCACACACTATGATGAAAGACATTCCTAATCTTAAGGTCAAAGATCTAGCCTTGGCCATCGTACCTAGAGCAGCGGAGGAGGATTTATGGGATGCTTACATTATTAATTTAAAAGAAAGTCCTATAGATAGTGTCTTTGTGAATTCCAGAGGTTATGGAAATATTAATGGAGAAAAGATGCGGACGACCACATTAAGACACTTTTTTGATAAGATAGATGCATTAGGTGCGGTACAAATTGAACCTGTTCAGAATCATTTATTCGATTTAACGAATGAATACTGGGTCAGCTTCATGCACAACGGCTATATGTATGACAAGAAATATGTATTTGTCAAAGGAAGCATCGCGTCTATGAATTTTACGAAAATACCATTTTTAGATTGTAAAGGAGTCATGATTAAATAAGCTCCTAACAACCTAAAGTGATGAAAGCCCCAAAGCGGACGATACTTTGTAATCTCAAAGTTTAGCTGTGGGTGTGTGTACAGCAAAGTCCCAAAGCGGGCGATACCCTGTAGCCCATGGCGCAGCCATGGGGAATAAAACGACAACAAAATAAATGATAGAAGACCATGATAAATTAGAATTAAGGAGTGATGAGTTCAAAGAAATATTAGGAACTCCTCCAAAGTGGATCGTACAATATGGTACCACCTTTGTTGTCCTTGGCTTTTTTATTATTGCACTATTTAGTTATTTTTTTACCTATCCTGATATAGTCAAAGCAGATATCAAAATTGGTACTGTAGACCCTCCAGTATCCATCCTAGCAGAAGAATATGGCCACTTAGACAACATTGTTGAAGAGCAGTCTATTGTAAAAAAAGGAGATATAGTCGCTATACTAAGAGAAGATAGTGGTGATGCCAATGATATTCTAGAATTAGATGAAACGGTTAGAGCATTAGAAAAATTCAAAAACGAATTTGTAGATTATGAAGAAGAGGAAGATTTAAGATTAGGATCTGTAGAGCCAGCGTATCTTTCTTTTGTACAATTACATCGAGATCAAAATTTTTCTCGGGTATCTAGTTTTCAAAGTGAAGAAATTAATCGTTTAGAATTTAAGAAGGATGCTATTAAAAGAGATATTGAGTTTCTTAATGATCAAATGATTGATATTGATACCTCTATCGCTTACTTGCAAGGAGCGGCTAAAGAACAACTACAAAAATTAATCGCTCTTGAAAAGTCTTCTGTTCCGTCCGTTAGGGAACAGCAAGAAAGAGTGGAAAAAGTGAGAAGTCTTGAACGAGATCAAGAGAATATAGAACAGCGGATATGGGCAAAGGAACGAGAGATTGATGATATTAATGCGGAGCAACTTCGTTTAAGGGAAGGTACGAAAAATGAAGCTTCTTCTCGTATCACGGAATTACGACTAAAATTAATAGATCTGAGAGAAGCCATCAACAAATGGAAGAAAGAACATTTGATTATTGCGCCAATTTCCGGAAAAGTATACTATACAGACTTATTAAAAGCAGGAGATGTTGTTGCCAAAAAAAATGCCCGTATTATGGCAATTGTTCCGCTTAATGCAGAAAATATGATCCAAGGAAAAATGTATGTTTCTCCTTTGGAATCTGGTAAAATTAGGAAAGACCAACCTGTTAATATTCGTTTTAATTCTTACCCAAGTGCCAAATATGGCTTGTTAATGGGTAACGTAGCCGATAAGGCTAAAATTCCTCATTCAGAAACAGGAAAAGTATTTGTTAGAATAAATATAGATAGCCTTGTAACGACCTCTGGTGATGTACTCCCTTTTGAGCATGATATGCAGGGCTTCGCTCACATTATTACAGAAGACCGCCCTTTATTATTCCGCTTTTTTGATTATTTCTTATCTGAAGATTAATACGCTCTACTCTCCTTAAATAACTCGCCACATTTTTCTCCCAAAAATTGCTCTTTTTGATAATCAAATAGTAGTGCTGTTATTACTTATCATCTATGTATTTAATTTTTTTAGTATAAACAATTGACTATTAATGAATTAGGGTGATTTCGTTTTTAGATTACATTGGTATATCACTAAAATCATGAAAAAAGGTATCTTTTTTGCCTGTCACTCTATTAGGGATATATAACATGCATATAGCCTAAAAAAATAATAAAATTGAGTAAGTAGGCATTAGACTTATTCCCAAATAATTCATACAAGTATTCCTTAGGAACAAGTCTATTTTATCAAATAGTTTGAATATATCATGAGAGACAGAACAATATATAATTGGATAGACTCTCTAGCACCCAATTATATAAAGAGTATTAGTAATAGTTTTGAACAATCGAAAGTAAAATTATTACTTTGGTTAACCGTCTTATTCGGTGCTGTCTTATTACTGATGAGTCCTATCTTTTATCGTAGTGCTATATTCTTTCCACTCTATGGCTTTTATACGATCGCAGCAATCTCTGTACCTCTGATGCTTCGTCATTTGAAAAGCTACTTATTACCAGCCAAAGTTTTTCTTTCTGTATTATTATTGGTCAATACTTGCATTCATTTACTCATTCATCCGACTAGCATATTATCGACTGGCGTTTGGTTTTTTATCACGATCTTGTCTACTAGCTTTATATTAGGCAGATATTGGTCTTTAATATTTACTTTCTTTTCCTTATTGGTGATTACGGTAAGTTCTTGGATGGCCGTAAATCATATTGATCTTGGTACGTATGTAGGTGGAGAAATAAATTTACAAGAAGGATACAGAACCCCTATTTTATTATTAGTGCCGTTTACTTTAATTCACTTTATTTTAGCTGCTTTTTTTAAAAATAAAATACGGACAGAAGGAAATGTACATCATCTTTTAGAGGAACAGGAACACCTGACGCAAGAAATCGAATTTACAGAAACCAAATACAGTAGAATCATTGAAGGAGCGGATGACTTAATATGGGAAATTGATGAGAATGGATTTATTACCTACATGAATCCAGCAATGAAGAAGATTACAGGCTATCGTTTAAATCAAAGCCCTATCTTTTATTCCAGCCCTGTACCACAAGACTTTTTAGGGGATTACGTTTCGGTATTTAAGAAACAAATACTAAAATCCAATCCTGTAACCTATCAAGAATTACCTATTCAAACTAAATCTGGGGAGATTGTTTGGATTGGACAAAAGACGAATATGTTTTTTGATGAACATGGTAACTTGTTAAATGCTTTATGCATTGCTAGAGATATTTCTGCACAAAAAGAAACGGAGATTCGACTGGTAGAAGCAAAGGAAAAAGCCATAAAAGCTTCTTTGATAAAAGCGCAGTTTTTATCTTCTATGAGTCATGAGATCCGAACGCCTATGAATGCGGTTAATGGATTGATTCATCTATTATTGCAAGAAAATCCTAGAGAAGACCAAAAACAACACCTAAATACTTTATTATTTTCTGCTAATAATTTATTGAATTTAATCAACGATATTTTAGATTTCTCTAAGATAGAGGCAGGAAAAATAGAAATCAAAAAAGCAGTTTTTAGTTTTGATGAAATCATTAATTGTTTACGTCATGGTTTTGGAAATCAAGCAAGAGAAAAAGGAATTGAATTAATCATTAAAAGAGATCATCGTATACCTGATAGACTGATAGGAGATGCCTTACGCTTATCTCAGGTATTGGGCAATCTAGTCAATAACGCTATAAAGTTTACGGATGAAGGAAGCGTAATGGTATATATTATACCTAAGCTTGTTCAAGAAGGAATCATGAGCATTTATTTTGCTATTAAAGATACAGGTATCGGTATTCCTCCAGAAAAACTGGAATCTATTTTTGATGATTTTGTTCAAGTTAATGATAAAGCCCTTCGAGAAGGTACGGGACTGGGATTGTCTATTACTAAAGAGTTATTGGAGTTGCAAGATAGTAGGATTAAGGTAGATAGTACTTATGGAAAAGGATCTACTTTCTATTTTACCTTAGACTTTGAAACGGTCGAGGAGGAAACACAATCTATTACAGAGCCAATACAAGAACAAGATCTTTCAGGTAGCTTAAGTGGAATGTCTATCTTATTAGTGGAAGATAATAAAATCAATCAAAAAGTAGCTACTAACTTTTTATCAAAGTGGGGCGTTCAAACGGATATAGCAGATAATGGTAAGATTGCCCTGCACAGGGTACAGCAAAAATCTTATGATGTGGTATTAATGGATTTACAAATGCCCGTTATGAATGGTATTGAAGCCACGAAGGCCATTAGGCAGCTAGGAGGCGATTATGCCTATCTTCCGATTTTAGCCTTGACGGCTTCTGCCGTATTAGAGATTAAAGACCAAGCAACAGTTGCAGGGTTAAATGATTTTATTACGAAGCCTTTTAAACCGAATACGCTCTACGATAAGATTAATCAATATAGTGGAGTGGGGGTTTAGCTGTTAGCTATGAGTTGTTAGCCATTAGTTTCTGGCAGTAGCAAATACTAAACATACTTTATTCACAATCGTTGATTTTCAGGCATTGTAAGTAAATATACAGGATGCGAACCGCTTGAAACTAAAAGCTTATTGCTAAAAGCTAAGGTCGAGTTTAGCAGTAAAATTAAGTAACTAATTTATACCCATTTAAAAAAGCCTTCACCTCCATTCTTTTCTTTCCAGCTAATTGCAAATCTAATAGATGCACATACCCATCTAAAGTACTCACCTTTAAAAAGTTTTTATTATCAGAAACAAATAGGCCCGCTGGTTGGTCATGTTCTACTACTTCTTTTTCTGTTCTAAAGATCTTCAACTTTTTTTCATCAAGCATTGTCCATGCTGTAGGGTAGGGACTCAAGCCTCTAATGAAATTATGGATGGCCAGTGTATTTCTACTAAAATCAATTTGACAAGTCTCATGAAATATCTTAGGGGCTTTTGTTACTAAGCTATGGTCCTGCGCTTGTGTGCTATATTTCCCAGATTCAATTAATTGTACGGTCTCTAGTAATGCCTCCGCTCCTATATGCATCAATCTGTTATACACTTCACCAGCCGTTTCATTTTCTCCTATAGTGGTACTTTTTTGTAATAACAAATCCCCCGTATCAATTTCGTGCTGTAAGAGGAAAGTAGTCACCCCAGATTCCTTTTCCCCATTGATAACGGCCCAATTAATCGGTGCCGCCCCTCTATATTTTGGTAATAAAGAACCATGAACATTGATAGTGCCTAATCTTGGCATATTCCAAATGATTTCTGGAAGCATTCTAAAAGCAACCACTATTTGTAAGTCTGCTTTTAAGGCCTTTACGCTTGCTACAAATTCTGGTGACTTAAGGTTTTTAGGCTGTAGAATGTTTAAATCATGCTGTAAAGCGAATTTTTTGACATCAGATTCAATTAATTTTTTCTTGCCTCTACCACCCATTTTATCTGTGGAGGTGATCACACCAACTACCTCATAATTATTTTCTAAGAGTATTTTAAGCGACGGAACAGCAAAATCTGGCGTTCCCATGAATATTATTCTCAAATTTTTACGTTTTATATGATATTATAAGCGATTTCCTTCGTCTAAAGGATGAGAGCCCACTGCGAATAGACTAGCAAAAATAGCTTTAGGCCACTTGAATAGCAATGGAATACAATTATTATGAGACAATTACTATTTTTTTTAGCAAGTATCTTCGTTATCTCTACTTATGCTCAAGATGTAGCCTTAGAAGGCTATGTGTTCGAGAGTGGAAATAGGGGATACTTGAACAGTGTTCAAATTAAAATAAAGGATATTCAATCCAAACAAGTTCTCACTACAACTAGTTCAGATAAAGAAGGGCATTTCTCTGTACGCTTGCCAGTTGGGGAGTTTATTTTCGTCGTTGAAAAAGACTTGTTTCACCCGATTCAAAAGATAATTAAAATAGATGGGACGACTCCTAAAGTATTTGAGAAAATTCAGATGGAGCGAAAACCCGGTTATATTTTAGATGCCACCTTAGCGGAAAAGCGCTCTAATAGTACAAAACAGGTAGATGCTATCACCAACTCTTTAATTGAGGTGTTTAATAATACCAAAGACGAATTAGTACTGATCTTAGAAGGCCATCCTTATCCTACTTTTAAAACTACTTTTGAAAGAGGCAATCACTATACTTTATTGATTAGAAAAGACGGATATGTTCCTAAAAGGCTGGAGGCTTATGTGGATATTAAAGGTTGTATTTTGTGTTTTGATGGAGTTGGTAGTGTTCAACCTGGTATATCAGATGTATTGACAGAAAGTAATCAAATGGGGACATTTTTAGCTAATATAGAACTGGAACGATTATCTGCTAAAAATAAATCTACCGTTGTTTATGGAGAGGAGAGTCTGGTAGAAATTTTGTTTATGGAAAACCTGAATTCTGAGATCGTAGAAGTGGGAACTAATGGTCAAATTAAAAGCACGACGACTATCAATAATAAAACCCATCAGCCATCTGCTACCAAAGTAGGTAAGGATGTGTCTTCCACATTCGATACCAGTATTGTCAATTCTTCTGCAGTTACAAATCAGCCTACCACTACTCCGCGTACTTCCCAAACTGAAAGTGCGAATAAAAAAGAAACGATTACTGGGATTATAACTACACCTACTTCATCGGTGGCAGATAATAAGCAATCAACTACAGAAATAGTAACTAAGCCAATAGTAAATATTACAAAGCCACCAATAGTAACGACACCGACACCAAAGCCAACACCAACATCAGAAGTTGTGGCAACAACTACACCAGCAAAAGCTATCAATCAAACAACTAACTCACCGACAGTTCCTGATTATAAAAGAACTTCTTCCAGTGCAAATACTATTTTATCAAGAGGAAATAGAGGGGAGACACTTGTTAAAACGGCTACACCGAAAAAGACTAAACCAGTTAATACAACTGCTGCCAAAAAGCCATCACCTTCGCCTACTAAAACGTCGATCAATTCGCAAGGAGAATCCCTTGTGAAAATGGCTAAAACACAAAACAGTGCGAAGCTTATTGAAGCAAATTATACAGGTTACCTGATAGAAATATTGTTGAGTACAAAAGAGGTGGCTGCCGATCATCCTATCTTTAAACAACATGGACAAGTGAAAAAGGAACTGCGAGCGGATGGCGGATATTCATACTTGTTAGGAGATTTTAACAAAAAAAAGAAGGCGAGTACCTTTTTAAAAGAGGTGGTTAGGGACCGATACCCAATGGCTAAAGTGGTCTATTATATGAACGGGAAATTTGTAGGGTATGTGTTTATTCCAAGAAGTAAAGGGGATAATTCTCAACCTCGATAATGAGATAGAATAATAAGGTATACTCAAA
>CALJIY010000148.1 GCA_937973945.1 uncultured Saprospiraceae bacterium
TTTACCTGTAGTAACCGAATTAGGAATGGACCCAACTCACTTTGGTATTGTCATGGTTTTGAATCTTTGTATTGGACTTTGTACACCACCTGTAGGTTCTGTTTTATTTGTCGGCGTAGGTATTGCAGGAACGACCATTCAGAAGGTGGTTCGTCCTTTAATGCCTTTGTTTATTGCGATGTTGGTTGCATTGATGTTGGTTACTTATATTCCTGAGTTGAGTTTATGGTTGCCACGGATGTTCGGCTTTTAAGTTAAAAAAAAACAAGTTTCTGAACCAATTTTAAAGATTTCTATCTCGCTCGGTTATGATTAAATACCTTTTCTAAAATTGTCAAGTAGAGTGATTTATCAATATTGAATTTAGCCTTCTAAACACGAGTAGAATAAATAAAGAACGAACGAATTTATCTATGAAAATAGGAATACCTAAAGAGTTACAAGATAAAAGGGTCGCAATGGTACCAGCGACGCTCAAAAAAATAGCAGGAGAAAAGCTTACCTTCTTAGTAGAAAAAGGAGCAGGACTGAATGCAAGTATTCCTGACGCCTTATATGCAGAGGTAGCTACTTTATCAAGTCGTACTGAAGTATTAAAGCAATCAGATATTGTAGTATCTATTAATCCACTATCAGAAGAAGATTGTGCTTTATTGCAGACTGCCACTTTGATGATTTCTATGTTTCAACCTTATACAGATTCAAACATTATTCCACGTATAAAAGAGAAAAATTTACGTGCAATCAGTATGGACATGATTCCAAGAACTTCCTTGGCCCAATCAATGGACATATTGTCTTCTATGGCATCTATTGCAGGTTATAGAGCGGTGCTTACTGCTGCTAATCAATTACCTCGTTATTTTCCAATGATGATTACTGCGGCAGGTAGCATTCGTCCTGCGAAAGTATTAATTCTAGGAGCAGGTGTTGCTGGTCTACAGGCCATCGCAACGGCTCGTAGGTTAGGGGCAATGGTAGAAGCTTTCGATGTAAGAAAAGCAGCTAAAGAAGAGATTGAAAGTTTGGGAGCTAAATTTATAGAAGTGGAAGGAGCTGCAGATGACCAAGCAGCAGGAGGTTATGCAGTTGAACAAAGCGAGGATTTTTTAAAACGACAACGGGAGGAAATTCAAAATAGAGCAGCTAAATCAGATGTTATCATCACTACCGCTCAAGTAAGAGGGAGAAAAGCTCCTATTTTATTGCAAAAAACAACCGTTGATAAAATGAAACCAGGTTCGGTAGTGGTAGACTTAGCATCTTCAACTGGAGGAAATTGTGAATTATCTAAAGATAAAGAAATGGTCTATCATAACGGAGTTAAAATTATTGGTAACTCCGCATTAGCAGCCGAAATGCCACAGGACGCCAGTTTCTTATTTAGTAATAATATCTTGAATTTTCTGAAGCTAATTATTAAAGATGGTCAGTTAAATTTAGATAGAAATAACGAGATTATTGAATCTGCTTTAATTACAAAATAGCTAGAATAATGGACGCAATTTTACAATTTTTCAATGAGCACTTGATCCTCATTTATTTATTAATATTTACAGTCATTTTGGGCTTTGAGGTAATTTCAAAAGTTCCTACAGTCTTACATACCCCTTTGATGTCTGGTGCAAATGCAGTTAGTGGGGTCGTGATTATTGGTGCAATTATATTAATTAGGAACGCTAGTGCTAATGATTATCTTACGCTGTCATTGGGGGCAATTGGAGTTATACTAGGCATGATTAACGTGGTTGGTGGTTTTGCGGTTACCGATAGAATGTTAGAGATGTTTAAGAAGAAAAAGAAATCGTAAAAAGAAAAGCCAATCTATTGAAAATCATTACTATTTAAGGAATGATGTGAGAATGAATTTACATTCGACAATATTAAAGTTCTGAGCATCAATATCATCGAATGACGATTCGATTATCACAAAAGTAATTATTGCTCAAGTTAAAAATGATAACCAGATGAAACATCCATTACACTTAACAAACCGAAAAACATGATAAATTTTATAGTTGATATATCTTATTTATTGGGTGCTGTTGCTTTTGTTTGGGGCTTACGACAAATGAGTACGCCTGATACGGCAAGAAAAGGAAATTTATTAGCTGCCTTTGGAATGGGACTTGCTATTGTTGCCACTATGATAGTACCAATGGATGATGCAGAAAATAATTATTCATTGATTTTAGGTAGTATGCTCGTTGGAGGACTAGGAGGCTTTACGGCTTCTAAAAAGGTGCAAATGACAGCCATGCCTCAAATGGTTTCCATATTTAATGGACTTGGAGGAGCTTGTGCCGTAGTTTTAGCAATGACAGAGCTAGTTCATTTTTACGATGGTACAGTTGCTTTTGATAAAGGACAATTATTCATCATCTTAACGACCTTACTGATTGGTGCAATTGCCTTTACGGGTTCTATGTTGGCTTTTGCTAAATTGCAAGGATTAGTTTGGGATAGTCAGGTAACCTTACCTAAGCATAATATCATCAATTGGATATTATTATTTGCTACCGTAGGCATGACTACGTATTTGTTTCTCGGAGGAGCAGCATTAGGAATGTCTATGGCTATAGGATTAATGGTGCTAGCGTTAGTCTATGGATTTTCTTTTGTAGCTCCTATTGGAGGAGCAGACATGCCCGTAGTTATTTCCTTATTAAATTCTTTTACTGGATTATCAGCTGCCGCTGCTGGTTTAATTTATAATAACCAAATTATGTTGGTGGGCGGAATTTTAGTAGGAGCTGCAGGAACTATATTAACCGTATTAATGTGCCAGGCAATGAATCGGTCTTTATTTAGTGTATTAATTGGTGGATTTGGTGGCGAAGCAACTGCTGCAAAAAGTACATCAGGTGATCAAATTGCTAAAGTAATAACGATTAATGACGCAGCTATTCAGTTATATTATTCCCAATCTATTATGGTTGTGCCGGGATATGGATTGGCAGTAGCGCAAGCACAAAAAATAACTAAGGAGCTAGATGATCTGTTAGAACAGAATGGCGTAGATGTGAAATATGCTATTCATCCGGTAGCTGGTAGAATGCCAGGGCACATGAATGTTTTACTGGCGGAAGCAGATGTTCCTTATCCTAAATTATTGGATCTAGAAGATGCCAATTCCGCGATGACCAATACAGATATGGTGATTATAGTTGGCGCCAATGATGTAGTAAATCCGGCCGCTAATGATGATCCCAATAGTCCAATTTATGGAATGCCTGTTTTAAATGTATGGGAGGCAAAGCACGTTGTTGTTCTTAAAAGAAGTATGAAACCTGGATATGCAGGAATCCAAAATCAACTATTTTTTCATGAGAAGACAAAGATGTTATTTGGAGACGCGAAAGTATCTATTCAAAAATTAGTGAGTGAAATAAAAACTTTATAAGTCGAAAACAAAACATTGTATTTTTACCCTTAGCTACAAAAATGTACAATAGAAAATGTATTGTTGTGTAATCTAAAAATTATAGTCTCTGAAGGGATTGACAATATCTAACTATATTAAACTAAACTAATATTGGCCACCAATTTAAACCTGCTTGCGTTCGTTCTCTAATTATATCTCTTTCAAATTCAGCCAAGCAAACAAAAATGTTGAACACCTATCTACCTTGAGAGGTTGAAGTATCAAATGGAATTATTAAGACTTTGCAGTCCAACACCTTTGTCTGTTAATTCATGAAATAGTTCATGAGGTAACTTAATAACCGACCTAGCTGATTCAGTTTACAGATTACTAATATGTCTCCTTTCCTCAATTCGGCAAGTAAGTGATTAAGTTCTGGTCTCAGCTCCTACTACTTCATGAAAAAAATCTCCACAGCCTATATATTTTAAGGTGTGTACTACTGCAAGCCCAAACTTTGTTCCTTAATACTGCCTTTTGCGTAACCAAATTTCATACATAAGTTTACTAAACTCAGAAAAAAGACAAAAAATATAAAAGACTCTTTACCTTTAGAGAAGGTAAAGAGCCTTTTATTCACAAACAATTTTTTCTACTAATAGCTAGTTACTATTTCCGGGTTCTCTTCTTTGCAACTGCTTTCTTTGCAACTGCCTTCTTTGCAACTGCCTTCTTTGCAACTGCCTTCTTTGCAACTGCCTTCTTTGCAACTGCTTTCTTTGCACCCGCTTTCTTTGCAACTGCCTTCTTTGCACCCGCTTTCTTTGCAACCGCTTTCTTTGCAACTGCTTTCTTTGCAACTGCTTTCTTTGCAACTGCTTTCTTTGCAACTGCTTTCTTTGCAACTGCTTTCTTTGCAACCGCCTTCTTCGCAACCGCTTTCTTCGCAACCACTTTCTTCGCAACCGCCTTCTTCGCAACCGCCTTCTTAATTTCTACAATTTCATTAACCGCATTGTTTTTAACAGAACGTATGCCGTTACTTGCCCCCGCAGAAGTAGTATACATTTGACTTTTACCTACTTGTTGTCCATTTGAAGAGCGTAGTACAAAATAATGACTACCATTCTTTGCTACCTTTTTCTCAAAACCATCACTAGCTGCACTTTTAATGACCGCTTTTATTCCTACTTTTGCACTTCGCTTATCTGCATATCCTTGACTTTGTAAAATAGTCTTTTTGTTTTTTGATTGTAATCTAAAATAGAATTTCTTAGTTTTCTCATTCTGAAATAATTCAAATGCCATGACTTTTTTTTAGTATATTAAGTATAGTTTGTCACCGCAAAGATAGCGTTCATTTTAAAATAAACAAATATGCTTCTTATTGGATGATTATTAACCTTTCTGTCTTATTTTGAAAAACAGGTACGGAGAATATACTTTTATGTAATGTCTAAGTTATTTTGATCACACAGGGTTTGATCACATCTGATAATCTTATTTTTCAGATTATGTGAAAATGAGTAGCATAATTATCAAGATCACTAATTACGATGGCTTTAATTCCTTTGGGATGGACATATAATAATTCTCATCTACTCATTTATAATTATAGTGAATCTACTTCCTTATAATTAGAAGACCGATAAAATTTAGAATATCTCTTGCTATCCTCTCCTACTCCATAATAAATCAACACTATAAATAGCACACGAATGATAAAGACTTTGTTTTTGAAACTCCCCTTGGCTAAAGACCGAAGGGGATTCTAGCTTACGCTACAAGGCTTTCACCTCGTAACGTTTGCAAGGACGTGTAACCTCGACCTTTTATATTTTTACTTGCGTTGATGTCTGCATTTTCAGCATGACCGCAAGCGACACAAAGAAAAAGTTCTTGTGTTGTTCTATTATCTTTTGAAGTATGACCACATTCGCTACATGCTCTGGAAGTATTTG
>CALJIY010000149.1 GCA_937973945.1 uncultured Saprospiraceae bacterium
TAACATTTAGTGGATTCATCATTTCTCATTGAGAATTTACCTTTATAACTTAATAAACGACTCTTACAGTTCAATTATCATCGCACGAACCCGTAAATCCGCTGCTGCCGCCTTAGGATGACTAGACGAGAAAAGTACATCTCCTAATAAATCTGGGAACGCCGCTTCTGGTTTTCCAGCTTCTAAAAAGACGCTAAGCTTTGGATTAATTTTTCCGCCTTGCCAATCTTGCGTAAAGCCTGCATAATCCCATTCAAAGCCTGCAAAATTAAAATCCTTCCCATTGATTCTTTGGAGTTGAGCTAGGGTAGTCCCAATGCTAATATTTTGATCCGTTTTCCAAGAAGTATTTCCTTTTGCTATTCGGACTTTTGTTGGCCTCTTAAAAGGTGCATCCGCCGCCCATTCAATACTTACTTCATTATTGGTATCAGGAAAGACTACTGTCCCTTCAATTGTTTCTCCTTCTCCAACACCGATGGTTCTTCGAATAACATTTTCTTTACCATAGGCCATTTTAATAGATTCCTCCGTAGTATTTGCAGAAATCATTCCCACTTGTTTCCCTGGAATACATAACCATTTTTGGTCGACACTTCGAGAACCAGAAGTCCCATTTGTCGTGCTTTTAGTAGTGAGACCATTCTTTGTCGAACTAGGTGTTTCTTTTGGAACGGTTGGTTTATTTGTCGTGCTAGTGGTATCTTCCCAACAAGCACTTAATAGTACAAATGATAATAAAAAGAGGAGGTTTTTCATAGCTAAATTGTTTTTGGATTCTAATAATTACTCTTAAGATTATTTAAATGATGATAGTGGTGATAGACCGTCCACATCATCAATTCTCGCACCGTCATTTTGCCAAGCAAAGGATGCGGAAATAAATATTTATCTAACTCCTCTTCTGTCCATTTATTCAAACCTTTTTGCAGCCGTTGAATTTGTAATTCAAACTCATTTATTAATACAGGTTTATCTGCAATGGTATGTTTTTTTGCCCCAGGAGGCTTACGAGTAGGAGATAAATTCTTTAATTTATGTTGGTATTTAGCAACGATGGTATCATAATCTCTTCCTTTTCTATTCGGCTTACCAAATCGCCATCGAAGAATAAACTTAGGCAATCGTAGTGCCTTATTAATCATAACAACAATTCGATATAAGTGATCTAGATGTTGACTCGTATCCCACTTATTGGCAGGCCCTTTTACAAAGTTTTCATCAGGTTGAATATTCATCCAATCTACTATTTCTGTAGCACTAGTACCCAGCTTTTCTATAATATCCTCTTTGATGTACATAGTTTAGTATGGTTGTTAGATTCTAAGATCTAATGGTTTAATATGGGGGATGAACAAATTTAAGCTAATACTTGGTGTTAATGAAAAGAAAAAGAATAATCATTATGATTTAAGGACTCCTCCTTCTTCCCATACTTGTACTAATTCGACCAAAGTTTCTACCACTTTCTGCATATCTTGTACCGTTACCCACTCCTGTGGAGAATGAAAAGCATGACCTCCTGTAAAAATATTAGGGCATGGTAGTCCCATGAAAGAAAGCCGTGAACCATCTGTTCCGCCTCGAATGGAACGTTGCTTGGGTTTCATCCCCGCTCGCCGAATCGCTTCCAAGGCATTATTGACAACTGAAGGATGCTTATCAAGCACTTTTTTCATATTACGGTATTGCTCTTTGATTTCCAATGTAGCAGTAGAATTAGGATAATTGGTCAATACTTTATCCATTGTTTCTTTAAGGACATTTTCATGATCTACTAGTTGCGCATCTATAAAGTCTCTTACAATAAATTGGATAGTGGCTTTTTCAGAATTGCCCTCCATTGTAACAGGATGTATAAAACCTTGTTTGCCTGAGGTTGTTTCTGGAGATAAACCATCTTTCGGTAAAGCCGCCAAAATATCTGCCGCAATTTTAATAGCATTTTCCATTCTTCCTTTAGCATACCCTGGATGGATAACTACCCCATTAATTGTAATCGTAGCCCCATCTGCTGAAAAAGTCTCATCTTCCAAAGATCCTCGCTGCTCCCCATCCACTGTATACCCATAATCCGCCCCAAGCTTTTTTAAATCCACATGATTCGCACCTCTACCAATCTCCTCATCAGGAGTAAATAAAATTTTAATCGTCCCATGTTTGATTTCTGGGTGCTGCGTTAATTGATAACAAAGGTCCATAATCTCTGATACCCCTGCCTTATTATCTGCCCCTAATAAAGTATCTCCACTAGCCGTTATTAAATCATGTCCAATTTGATCTTTTAAATCTGGATGATCTTTCATTTTGATAATCTGATCTTGGCCTTTTGGCAGAATAATATCCTTCCCATCATAGTTTTTATGGATAATGGGCTGTACATTATTCCCACTACAATCAGGGGAAGTATCCATATGCGAACAAAAACAAATAACTGGTATTTCTTTATTGCTATTAGAAGGAATAGTTGCATATACATATCCATGTGTATCCAGATGGGCATCTTCAATGCCCATCTCTAATAGTTCTTTGACTAGTAAATGTCCTAGGTTTTTCTG
>CALJIY010000150.1 GCA_937973945.1 uncultured Saprospiraceae bacterium
ATCTGTTCCGATTACGATGACCGCCATTCCAAAAGAAGGCTATGCTTTTGATCACTGGTCGGGACTGATTAATACAACGGAAGAAAGTATAACGGTAGATTTAAAAAGCGCTGCTACTTCCGTATTCAAAGCCCATTTTAAAGTAAAGGATACTACAACCAATACAGAAACAGTCAATGCTTTAAAACAGTATATTCAAATAGCGCCAAATCCAGTAGTCAATGAATTACTAATTAATGTGACACTTCCTAATCAAGAATTTATTAATATTGCGCTATTAGATGTTTCAGGAAAAATAATTCAACGGCATACGAATGTGTCAAAAGGAGTTTTAAAGGAACCTTTTAAATTAGATATGTCCTTGTTACCTAAAGGTTCTTATTGGATTAGGATTACCGCTGGAACAGAGCAGCTTGTTGAACAAGTAATTAAATTATAAAACAAATGTCCAGACCCTACAAATTTTGTCCAATGTGTACCGCCACTCTAGCTGAAAACGCAGAAGGCTACCAAGGATGCACCAGTGAAGCATGTAATTTTGTTCATTACGAGAATCCGACACCAGTTGTTGGAGCCATCGTAGAATACGAAGAAAATAGTGTCATATTAGTACAAAATGTAGGTTGGCCAGGGCATTGGTATGGATTAGTTACTGGCTTTTTAGAAAAGCATGAGCATCCAGATGAGGCAGTGCTTCGAGAAATAGAGGAAGAGATTGGCCTTAAAGGGGAATTAATCGAATTTAGAGGACATTATGATTTCAAACAGATGAATCAAATAATTATGATTTATCATGTAAAGGCATCTGGCCCAATTATCAAAGGCGATGAATTAGCGGATTATAAAGTCATTCCGATCGAAAAAGCAAAAGGATGGGGCGCGGCTACAGGTATTGCTTTGGATAAGTGGTTGTTGGAGAAGAGGGGGTATTGAAGAGCTGTGTGCTGTTATATAGAACTAGTTGGATATATGATTTATGATGTATGATTTAAAATTTATGATTTTGCCGCTCTTGCTGCTATACGATATTCATACTGCATCTAGTTTGAAAAATCATACATCATATTTCATAAATTATACATCATAAATCTGTCAAAATATAATATTTAGGCCTCCTATGCAAAACTAGTTGAATACTGTCTAATTCAATTTTGTCTCAATTTAAATACTCTTTTCTCCCTCAACAGGCTCTTTTACCCAAGTCGTCTTACAGCGACCATTGTCACAATTCATTTTTTTAATTAATTGTCCATTTTCATTGAATAGTTGCAAGTCTCCATGTTCATTATCTCCATTTAGATAGGCGCCTTTAGCCTTTAATTGTCCATTTAGGTGATATTCGGTGAAAGGACCATTTTCTTCATTATCCTCAAAAGCGACCACTTCCATTTTTTCACCAGTTTCATAGAAACGAGTCCAAAGACCGCCCATAGAACCATCAGTATACGTACCTTCTAATTCCAATTGCCCAGTATTATAAAAGGCTTGGTATAAACCATCAAAATTACCTTCCTTATATTGTTCTAAAATTTGTACCTGCCCATTTTCGTAGTAAATTTTTCGTTCGCCATGTAGGATGCCTTTCTCATAATTCGCTTCTTCTGAGACTGATCCATCTTCAAAATAGTGCATGTACTTTCCTTCTTTTTGCTTGGTCTTTTTATTTTGAGTAAATCGTTCTGTGAGAATTCCAGCATCATTTTTTACCTCAATCGTTTCTACACTGGAGCAAGCGATGAATAACAAAAATAGGATTAGGCTTAGGTAAGATATTTTCATGATATATTGTTTGTAAACGTAGTAGGTTTAATGTAATTGGGATGTAAAAGCCTTTCTTCCTTAAATAATCGAAAAATCACTAATTTTATTATTTAAAAATAAAAATTAAAAAATAACTAAGCACTTCTGTCACAGAAGAGCAAGTTCAGTTGTCTAAATTATAGATAGTGCTTTAAGAATTAAGTAGATATAGTATTTTAGGAGGTTATTTTTTTCCTAGACAAGGCGTGAAGAAGATGAAGGAACGATAGTTACTGAACCGCTTGCGGATGGGCTGCCAGCCTTAGCTACCTGACTGATGAACAACGCAGTATAGGGAAAAAAGAATCCCTGACAATAGTATAGATATTTAGTCCTTAAAGCACTAGCACAATATATATACGATTTCAACCCTTTGAAGCCAAAATTATCAAACGACATTATTTACTTTATGGAACAAGAGATTCAAGAGGCTTTAGGTGATTGGGCAAAAATTATTAAGCCCTACAAAAAAGCGAGTAATAAAAAAGCAATTATACAACTCCTCAATAGCTTTCTACCTTTCATTGGAATTTGGGTATTGATGTATTTCTCTCTTTCGTGGTCTTATTGGTTAACAATAGGATTGGCAATTATTAATTCCTTCTTTCTAGTTCGAATATTTATTATTCAACACGACTGCGGACACCAATCTTTTTTTGCGGTTAGGAAATGGAATAATAGAATAGGTTGGATTTGTAGCCTGTTTACGTCCATTCCTTATAAGTATTGGGCAACGGTTCATGGGTATCATCATGGACACACCGGGCAATTAGAGCACCGAGATATAGGAGATATTAATTTTTTAACCGTTGATGAATTTCGGAATTTAACAGGAACTAGGAAACTATTCTATAGAATTTTTAGAACCCCCGTTGTTTTATTTTTGATTGCGCCTTTTATTTATCTAGTATTTTCTAACCGCTATCCATTTATTGGATTTAAAGGATGGAAGTCTGCCCACCGAGCGCAGTATATTAATAATATCGCTTTGGCCATCTTGTATTTTTCAATTATCTATTTTCTTGGCTGGAAAGCGTTTGTTTTGGTCCATTTACCTGTCGTTTTTTGTTTTGGGACTATTGCTTTTTGGTTTTTTTATGTACAACATCAGCATGAAATGACCTTTATGCAATGGAAAGATAAGTGGAATTATTTATTGGCAGCAATCAGAGGGGCTACTTTTTATAACTTACCTAGAATGGCTCATTGGTTAACAGGTAATATTGGTTATCATCATATCCACCATTTAAGTTCTCAGATTCCAAATTACAATCTTCAACGGTGTGCAGATGAAAACCCTATTCTTCAAAAATATGTTACCAAGTTATCTTTTGTAGATAGTTTAAAAACAATTAATAGTAAGTTGTGGGATGAGCGACAGCAGCGAATGATTAGTTTTACGGAATTTTATGAGTTGGAGCGGCAGAGAGCATGATCGGGGAGATTCCTGACGGAATTTTTTATTAAGAACATGGAGACACAGGGGCACAGAGGCTTCTGAGTTTTTTGTCTTGCTGGCGCAAGACGTTCTAATAGAGGTAAATTGAACACAGAGGCACAGAGCACACAGAGAAAAAATGCATATAACTCTGTGTGCTCCGTGCCTCCGTGTTCAATTATCTTGTCTTTCGTCAGAAAGACTTTATTGGAAAGCCTCCAAACCCTCCCTTACTCATAGCGCAGCGACTCAATAGGATCTAAGCGGGATGCCTTAAGCGCAGGATATAATCCAGACATCAAACCAACAATCAAGCATACGGTAAAGCCTAAGAAAATCCATGCCCACGGAATAATAAAACTCCCACCAGTAGCTAGGGAAACAAGATTACCGGCAATGATGCCTAATATAATTCCAACAATTCCGCCAAGCTGACAAATCACTACGGCTTCTGTTAGAAATTGAATAAGTATATTTCTTCTAGTGGCACCCATGGCTTTACAAATGCCGATTTCTCTAGTTCGTTCTGTTACAGAAACTAGCATAATATTCATCAAACCAATAGCTGCCCCTAATAAAGTAATGAGACCTATGGCTACCGTAGCGCCTCTTAACATGACTGTATTCTCTTTGAGAATATCTATGATACCATCGCTTTTTCGAATTTCAAAGTCATTATCCTTACTAGCTTTTAAGCGCCGAATATTTCTAAAAGTACCAATGGCAGAGGCAGTTGCCGCCTCCATATCCGTGGCATTCGCCAATCCGACGGTGACCCCGTAGTTGGTGTTGGTCGTACCGTACAATCGTTTGACATTGACAACTGGAATATAAACTACCCGATCTGAATTTCCGCCGCCCCCAGATCCTTTGGATTTAATGACACCTATAATTTTATATTTTTGTCCCCCTACGTTAATGGCTTTGCCTACAGCTTTTTCGCCTTTGCTATCAAAGAGGGTTTTAATGATATCTGAACCTACGATTGCTTTATTGCCACCATTATCTGCTTCTAGTTTCGTGAAGTTTCGACCAAACTCAATCTCACTTTTGGTGATATCCATTTCATTTTCATTAATTCCTGTTAAACGGATATTCGGATTGGTCTTTTGATCGCCATACTTTACTTCTGCATTTCTTGTACCTGTGGCAGAGATGCCTATTTTGGCTGGGAATGTAAATTTTTCTTTAAACTCCATCGCCTGCTTGAAGGTGATCGGTTCTCCTCTTTTTTGCCGCCTGCCTCGTCTATTACCACTCATGTTTTCTCGTTTAGGACGGATGTTGAAGGAGTTGGCTCCCATACTAGAGAAGTTGTCACTCATAGAGTAAATGATGCTATCTATGGCGGTTAATATTCCCACGAGTGCCATGATTCCGAAGGCAATGATCAGGAGGGTCAGTATGGCGCGTAGCATATTGGCTCTGATGGAACTGAAGGCTTGTCGTATGTTTTCGGCTAGATTCATTGTTGTTTTTTTCCCACGACTTTGTTATGGGTTATTGGATGTCCCACGACTTCGTCGTGGGCTACAAGGTGTCGCCCACTTTGGGGCTGTTATTGTGCGAATACCCATGACTTCGTTATGGGTTACAAGGTGTCGCCCACTTTGGGGCTGTTATTGTTCGAATTCCCATGACTTCGTCATGGGTTACAAGGTGTCGCCCGCTTTGGAGCTGTTATTGTGCAAATTCCCATGACTTCGTCATGGGCTACAAGATATCGCCCGCTTTGGGACTTTTATGCAAAATTACTTTAAATCTTGGTGTTTGGATTTTTATTCGATTAACGAATATAATTAATCGGTGAACGGCAACTTTATTTTATTGGAGACCTACTCTAGTTTCCAATTCTAAGCACTTTTGCTTTGTGCTTGCCTGCTAAGAAGCGTCGGATGATTTTGGCAGTTTCTGGGTTGCCTTGTTTGGTTTGTATGGCATCCCTTAGTGCTTCTAAACCATTCATATCTTCTTCTTCTATGTAGCCGAACCCTTTGTAGTTGCCTTGTTCTACTAAGACTACAGATTTTTCGGTGTTGGTTCGACCTTGATCTATAACGAAGAAATCTTCTTCAAATACGGTCGCTAGATATTCAATTGCTTCTTGCGCTCTTTCATTGTAATCGTCCGCAGCTTCTTCTTCGATACAAGCACCTACACATTTTTTTAAATGATAATTGAAACAAGGCTGACTACTTTTTTCTAAATTACAATATAATGGGCATAATTGAAATAATTCGACGGCTCTTTTTAGATAGCCTCTTGCACTACCTGTTTTTGGATATTCTGCTACTATCTTTAATCCTTCTCTTACTTTATTGGTGGGCTTAGAAATATCCAAACAAATATATCCAGCATCATTCACATATTGGTAGATCACATAGGGGAAAAAACGTCTCCGTTGGGCTCGGTTGACTATGGGACGCAGTCTTTTTATTTCATAAGATTCAAATAGTAAGGCGACTAGCTCACTACCTGTTATTTCAAAAGATATATCATCTACGTATTGCTGTAATTTGCGAGCTTTCTCGGTCACTTTCGCAAAATGCTCCATGACCCTTTTTTTGATATTGATACTTTTACCAACGTAAACAATATCGCCCGCTGCATCATGAAAATAATAGACTCCGCATTCTTCTGGTAGTGCATGCAGTTGTTCGAGACTAATATTTTTGGGTAATAAAGATTCTTTTACCCCCAGATTGACCATTTGATCTAAGTCTTCTGAGCTTTCCTCTTTGGCTAATATTTTTTCAAATAAAACAACCGTTGCTTCTACATCTCCCATTGCTCTGTGGCGACTGGAGCAGGGTAACTTAAAATGTTTAATTAAATTAGATAGGCTATAGGAAGGTAAACCAGGAAAAGAACTTCGACTCAATCGAACGGTACATAATTGTCTGCGGCTATAAGCAAAACCTAATCGGCGAAATTCTTCTCGAACGAAGCTATAATCAAAGCGAACATTATGCGCAACAAAAATGGCTTTTTCTGTTATCTCGACAATCTTTTTAGCTACTTCATAAAATTTTGGTGCATCCGCGACCATTTCTTGAGTAATTCCTGTAAGATTAGTGATAGCGGCAGGAATATAGGATTCAGGATTGATTAACGTCTCATAGGTATCAATTACTTTATTCCCGTCATGAATGGCAATGGCGATTTCAATAATTTTACTTCTAGCCGCCATGCCGCCTGTTGTCTCAATATCTATGATAGCATACTTCTTCACTTCTTGGAGGTTTGGAGATTGTTGACAATCTCATTAATAAAATAAATCTTCTCCTTTTTCTCCGACATAGATAGGTATCGTCCAGCCAATGCGAAAACCTGTTAATACATCTATTCTTTTGGTGTTGTCTGTAGTCCGTGTAGCAAAGTTACGATTTCTTCTATTTTGTGTAAATGCTTGAGTAAATTCAAATCCTGCAAAAAAATTAGCCCCTCGATTAATACTTAAATATTGGTAACCGATAAATTGTTCTAAAGCTAAGCCATTACTTAGTTGATCATAGCCTTTTTTATAGTCTCCGGCTATCTGTTGGGCAGTTCCAGATTCATCTTGAATTCTTATTTTATGTTGTAAGAGGCCAGCTCCTACAGTTGCTCTAATGCCAGAACGTTTATTCTTTTTAGATAAGGCAAACAACTTACCGACTAGTCCACCTGCATAGAATCCGCGTTCTCGTAAAACCACTAATGCAAATTTACCTGTTGCGGCACCACTATTGCCAATAAGGAAACCTTCACTAGTTCTAATGGTAGCTAAAACATCCTCTTTAACATTTTGGCTAAATAAATTATTTCCCTTAATACCTAACATCCAATTGCCCTTTTCCGTAAGGTATTCTATACTTCCGCCTATACTAAAATTAGATCCAAAACGGTCTGATAGGTCTGCAGCAGGAATATGAAAACCATAGCTCGTATTAAATAAAATTGCGCTATAGGCGTTATTCTGAGAGGACTGTGCTGTGCAGTAAATGGAATGGCAAAGCAATATAAAAAATAACAATATAAAGGTTCGGCTCATTTTTTGAGTATTTCAAGGGTAAAGGTAGGCATAGAAAAGAGAATTTCTTTAATCTCTCATAAGATTGTTGCTGCTTTTTTCTTTCATTAAAGTTAAAAATCACCTAACTTATAGCCTCTCTCTTGTAATCCCTCCACTATACATTAAACTACACTAATTTATTATGAAAAGAGTATTAATCACCGGCGCAGCTGGATTTTTAGGTTCTCACTTATGTGATCGTTTTATTAAGGAGGGATACCACGTTATTGGAATGGATAATTTATTGACAGGTAGTATGTCTAATATTGAACATCTATTTCCATTGCAGCAGTTTGAATTTCACCATCACGATATTACTAAATACGTACATGTTCCAGGAGATTTAGACTATATCCTGCATTTCGCATCACCAGCGAGTCCTATTGATTATTTAAAAATGCCTATCCAAACGATGAAAGTAGGGGCTTTGGGTACGCATAATATGCTGGGCGTTGCCAAAGCAAAAAATGCTAGAATATTAGTAGCGTCTACCTCAGAGGTTTATGGTGATCCACTTGTGCATCCACAAGTAGAAGAGTATTGGGGCAATGTAAACCCTATTGGCCCTAGAGGCTGCTATGATGAGGCAAAACGTTTTTTAGAAGCTATTACTACTGCTTATCGCACCTATCATAAAGTAGAAACTCGAATTATTAGAATTTTCAATACTTATGGTCCGAGAATGCGAGTGAATGATGGTCGGGTGTTACCGGCATTTTTCTCTCAAGCTATGCGAGGAGAAGGTTTGACTGTTTTTGGAGACGGTTCTCAAACTCGTGCATTCTGTTATGTAGATGATTTAGTAGAAGGGATTTATCGCTTATTATTAAGTGATTATGAGCATCCTGTAAATATTGGTAATCCTGATGAGATTACTATTAAGGAATTCGGAGAAGAAGTTTTGAAATTAGTTGGTAATCCAAAAGCAAGATTGATTTATAAAGATTTGCCAAAAGATGATCCGAAGCAACGTAAGCCTCATATTGAAAAAGCACAGAAAATCTTAGGTTGGAATCCTACTGTGGATAGAGCAGAAGGAATGAAACGAACCTATGAATACTTTAAAACGGTGGTAAAAATACCAGAGACAGCATAATGTCTATATTCCAGATCATCTTTTTTAAAAACTTTTTTATTCTGTTTGCAGTATAACTATACATATTATACTAATTCAACATTAATATTAAATTTTGTTATGAAAATACTCATCACAGGTGGAGCAGGTTTTATCGGCTCTCATGTCGTTCGATTATTTGTTAATAAGTATCCAGATTATCATATTTATAATTTAGATAATCTGACCTATGCCGGAAATTTAGGGAATCTAAGAGATGTAGAAAATGCGCCTAACTATACCTTTTTAAAAGCAGATATAACAGATAGTGCGAGCATGCAAGATTTGTTTAGAGATTATCAATTTGATGGGGTAATACACTTAGCAGCAGAATCTCATGTAGATCGATCAATATCTGATCCGATGAGTTTTATTATGACGAATATCGTTGGGACCGTCAATTTGTTGAATGCTGCTAGAGCGAATTGGAAAGATATGGAAGGCAAGCGTTTTTATCATGTTTCTACAGACGAGGTATACGGTACTTTGGGAGAGACAGGATTATTTACAGAAGAAACGCCGTATGACCCAAGATCTCCTTATTCTGCTTCTAAAGCTAGTTCAGATCATTTGGTAAGAGCTTATAATCATACGTATCATATGCCAGTAGTTTTATCAAACTGCTCTAATAATTATGGCTCGTTTCAGTTTCCTGAGAAACTAATTCCATTGGTGATTAACAATATCAAACATCGTAAGCCTCTGCCAATATATGGCGATGGAAAGTATACTCGTGATTGGTTGTGGGTAGGCGATCATGCTGCGGCAATTGATTTGGTCTATCACAAAGGTAGAGATGGAGAAACATATAATATTGGCGGCAACAATGAGCGGAAGAACTTAGATCTAGTTCATACGCTATGTGATACGGTTGATGGACTTTTAGGTCGTACGGTCGGTGAGGCAAGAAAGACAATCACCTTCGTTAAAGATCGACCAGGGCATGATCGACGATATGCCATTGATGCGACTAAGATCAAAAATGAATTAGGATGGGAGCCAACCGTTAATCCTGAAGATGGCTTAAAAATGACGGCTGAGTGGTATTTAAATAATGAAGAATGGTTAGAGAATGTAACGTCTGGTGCCTATCAGAAATTCTATGATAAGCAGTATGGATAAATGATAAGTTCAAACCTGCCCGTTCGTGCCTTCAGGCAGGCGGGTTCAAGTATCAAGTTCAAAACAAATATAATGTTGACCATTAACTTTGTAGAAATGATTCTTTGATATAGTTTTTGAATGTTTTTAGATGGAATATATACAGAAGGATAGCTATTCTTTTTAAAAAGATCCCGAATTTTAGTTGATACTAAGGTTCGGGATTTTTTTGTTTAAGAACAATTTCAATAGATATATAATTTTTTCTGTAATTTCGTGTTTGTGAATTTAGTAGACTTACAAAGTTTTGTAACTTGGGAAGTCTTGTTTTTAAAGAGGATAAATCTTCCCAAGTCTCGAAGACTTTGTAAGATTCCTCACTTAGTAACGACGAAATAATAAGTTGGTCATCTGGACGAGAAGATTTTGTTCTCAGTTTTTATTAAAAAATCCTTGCATAGCCTATGCTACGGAAGTATTTTTTAAGAGAAAATGAGGGCAAAAGATTCCGTCCTAGATGTTCAAATTATTGTTTTGTCGTTACTTAAGAAGTTATTTTAATTAATCCACGATACATGAAAAAAAGTTACTTCCTACTTTATATTCTTTTCTTCGGTAGTACGCTATTGACCTATGGTCAGCGACAACGCCCAGCCATTGATAGCACTTTAAAGATGGATTTTGAAATTTACGATCCACCATCTACCTTAGTGGTTCCAGAGAATCCTGTTTATAGTGCCAAATTTCCTTTTATAGACGTGCATAGTCATCACTGGCGAATGAATGATACTAACTACTTGCATAAGATAATGGGGCAAATGGATACCATGAATATGCAAATAGTTGTCAATCTAAGTGGCCGAGGAGGGAAGCGATTGAAAGCAATGATGGATATCGTAAATGCTTCTCCCTATGCGAATCGATTTGTGGTATTTACCAATATAGAGCTACGAAGTATTGATGATCCAGATTGGGCGGAAAGCACAGTGAAGCAAATAGAATATGATTATAAGAATGGGGCCAGAGGTTTGAAAATATATAAAAGTCAAGGCATGTCCAATTTAGATTCTATGGAAAATAGAATCCGAATTGATGATCCTCGGATTGATCCAATTTGGGCAAAATGTGGTGAGTTAGGGATACCTGTTTTAATTCACTCTGCCGACCCTGCTTCTTTTTGGAAACCATTGGATGAAAATAATGAACGCTGGTTAGAGTTGAAATTACGCCCAGGTAGAAAACGAGATCCTGCTAATTTCACCTTTGAACAAATTATAGCAGAGCAACATAACATTTTTAAAAAACATCCGAATACTACCTTCATTGCCGCACACATGGGCTGGTATCCTAATGATTTGAAAAGACTATCAGGCTACCTAGAAGAAATGCCTAACGTATATGTAGAAATCGGAGCTGTTATAGCAGAGCTAGGCCGACAACCTAAAATGGCGAATTGGTTTTTTGAAAAATACCAAGATCGAGTATTATTCGGAAAGGATTCTTTTAAACCAGAAGAATATCCTACCTATTTTAGAGTGCTAGAATCAGGCGATGAGTATTTTCCTTATTATAAGAAGTACCATGCTTTTTGGAAAATGTATGGTTTAGCATTACCAGATGATATTTTAAGGAAATTATATTATAAAAATGCATTGAAAGTAATTCCAGGATTAGATGCTTCTTTGTTTCCTGAATAATTTTTTAGTAGTTAGCCATTAGCTTTTAGCCATTAGACATTAGCACAGGCGTGTAACTGACAGCTAATAGCTAACTGCTGAAATCTGATAGCTAAAAACACACAAAATGACACCGTCAGATATTTCAAATTTAATAAGAAAAAGGCGCTCTATTTTTCCAAAGACTTATATAGATAAACCTATAGAAAGAGAAATTATAGAAGAAATTCTAGAAAATGCCAATTGGGCGCCTACCCATAAAATGACTGAACCTTGGCGATTTAAAGTGCTAACGGGAGGTGCTTTAGAACGACTAAGAGATTGGCAAGTAGATTGGTATTTGACAAATGTACCAGAGGAGAAATTCTCAGATGTAAAATTCAAAAAACTACAGATCAAGCCATTACAAGCCGCAGCGATTATTGCGATTTGTATGCAACGGGATGCTACGGAATCTTTGCCAGAGTGGGAAGAAATTGCGGCAGTTTCTTGTGCAGTACAAAATATGTGGTTAACTACGACTAGCTACGGAATTGGTGCCTATTGGAGTTCGCCAGGATTTATTAAAGATATAGGTGGATTTCTGAATTTGTCGGAAGGGGAGCGTTGTCTAGGATTCTTTTATATGGGGTATCATGAGTTACCAGAGTTGCCTGGAAAAAGGAAAGC
>CALJIY010000151.1 GCA_937973945.1 uncultured Saprospiraceae bacterium
CCCCAATCATAGCCTTCAACGACCATCGTATAGCTACCTAATTCCTTATTTTGATTAAGAGCACTAGCATTGGCAAATTGATTTACCCGATCATCTTTAATCACGCCATTCCAGTTCATTCCAAAACCAAAATCATAGCGATTGCCATCTGCATCTATGTGACAATCCATATCAAAAGGGACATCTTCGGCTTGTGTTTCAACGGTATTCATATCTCTAGGCATTTGCATTGGTAATAGTGCAGAGGGTTCTGCTTGACCAGAAAGCATATCAAAAATAGCTTGATCTTGTACGCCGAAACTCAATAAAATGGCGGACGCTTCTTTTTCTATTTCACTAAACACCATGGGATTGCTTGTATTCACAGCGACAATAACAGGTTTCCCTTTCATTGCTTCTTTGGTCGTTTTCACCAACTCCACATCCGTACTATTCGACGTTTTAGTCGTTTTATTTTTATAGCCTCTATTCGTAAAATCTTCTAATGGATCTCCACCGCCTAAACTTTTCTCCCGCGCTTCGGTGGCAGTGTAATCACTATATTGCAAGCTAATCGGAAAATAGCCATTCCCTCCATTTTTCAAATCTGCTTTATCATAGCCTGTAGTAGCAGTAGGATTTTGAATAAATACAAAAGCAAAATCTGCCGCATCTGGATTATCCGTTACCGCAAAATATTTTTTGACTAAATCTAGACTAACAGGATAATCCGTAGAAGCAGGCGTTTCCATTCCTAAAAAATTACGGCTGGCAGGGACAAAGCGTTTTGGCACATATACCGTTTTTTTAGTCGGAATAGGTAGTACCTTATTTTGATTCTTTAATAAGACAATCGACTTTAATTGCGCTTCATAGCCCGCTTTCATATAGGTAGGATTTCCAACAGTCGCATTGGTTGTTGCTATATCGAGGTAAGGATTTTCAAAGACCCCTACTCTAAAAATGTTTCTTAATAATCGAACTGCAGATTGTTCCATTCTAGCCCTCATTTTAGTCTCGCCTATTTCTTTAATTCCCATTTGGTAGGCATCAATGATTGGCTGCGCTTTATTATTCCCTCCGAATTGATCCACTCCTACCATTAAGGCTTTATAGTGGCGTTCTACTTCTGTTAAATTTTCAACCCCCCAAGATTTACCGCTTATGAAACTATCGAGTACTTTATGATCGCCTGTTACCCCCCAATCGGTACAAATCACTCCATCATAATTATACTTCGTTCGCAATAAATCCTTGATGAGGTAACTATTATAAGCATTCCCTACATTCTCCCCATTCTTAATATCCTGACCCAAGGAAATCGTATAATAGGGCATGACCGCAGAAGCCATTTTCGTTTTTCCTTTTAAATTAAACGCCCCTTGGGTAAAAGGAATCAGGTGCGCATCAAAATTATTACCTGGATAAACCGCATATTTTCCTGCCCCATAATGGGCATCTCTACCACTTTCCCCAGACCCCCCACCTGGCCAATGTTTCACCATTGCATTGACACTTTCAAATCCCCAGCCTGCTGCCGTTTCTTTATCGCCTAAGGACGTTTGAAAACCATCACAATACGCTTGTCCCATTACTGCTGAAAGCGAAGGGCTTTCGCCAAAAGTGCCACTAAAACGACTCCATCTAGGGTCCGTCGCAATATCCACTTGTGGAGAAAGCGCCGTTGTGATACCCAATGCCCGATATTCCACAGATGCAATTTCTCCAAATTGTTGCACCACACTAGGATCAAAGGTAGCTGCCATTCCTAATGAACTAGGCCACATAGAAATTGCTCCGCCAGCCGCTGCATCATACTCTGCTTTTGCTTGTGTCCCATGTCGCGGATCAGAACTATTATTGGCAGGAATCCCCATCCCCACACCTTCGCAAAAGGCTTGCAATTTATTATTCCATATTGCCGCAACCTCTGGACTTTGGACCGTAGTAATTAACACATGTCGCAAATTATCTTCTTGTAAAAATTTCTTTTGTTGATCGGTCAAATCACTTGGGTCAGTTGTTCCCGCTGTAAAGGGCTGACCATTATAAGTTCCTGCAAAATAGCCTCTGGAACGAGCAGGTATGGATTGATGTGCGGAATACAGCATCAAACCTGCAATTTCTTTAATACTCAATTTCGAAGCCAAATCTTTCGCTCGCACCTCTACCGACAAGCGCCAATCTTCGTATGGATCAAGTGTTCCGTTTTTATTTAAATCCTTAAATGCCAGTCCTTCATCACCCAATATTTTTATACCTGATTTTGGGGAATAGCCTATCGTCACGCCGCCCTCATTGTGTATGAGATTATAATTGCCATTTTGGGTTTCTGACCATTTAATCATGGGCGTTGTTTCTATCGGAATCGTCGTTGTGCTACAAGCAATTAGTAGCGAAGTAACTATAAATAGGAAAAGATTTTTCATTTCAATATTGTTGTTAATGTTTTGATCTTGTTGTTCTTTTCAAATGATTATATTGTGCAGATTTTAAATTCTGTGCCGATAATATCGGTAATTTCATTGATATTTTCTAATTAAGCATGATTCAGTAGTAAATGTACTCTATTCTGCTAATTGTTATGCCATTAGCATCCATTCGCAAGTGGGGCTACCCCTATAACATTGTTCACCACTGTTCAGCACCCGCAGGGAACCCACCCCAACCCTCCCTTAAAAAGGGAGGGAGTCGTCTACGATTGAAGATCTTCCTTCGCAGACGACTCCCCCTCTTCTTAAGAGGGGGTCGGGGGGAGTTCCCGAATATTTGCTAGAAAGAAACGAAATTTCATTTAAAAATATTTATGTCATTTTTTTTTATGAACAATATTAGACGGGTAGCCGCAAGTGGTTCAAAAATGTACATTTCTTCATACCTTAATAAAAATACCCTTCTAATACTTCAACACCAAAACATGAAATTCCTAAAATATCCCCTACTCTTCTTCATGCTAGGTGCTTGCACCGCACCCGCAATAGAAGCCAACAAAAATAGCCCCATCGACCACCGACTATCCACAGCGCAAACACCTTCCAATCAGTATATTTCTTGGAAGGAGCATATCATTGATGATACCGAACTAGCAGGAATAGATATAAGTGGTAGTGACGGACTATCTATTGGCGATTTGGATAAAGATGGCTATCCCGATATTGTATCGGTACACGAATCGGATACGGAATATGACGGTGCTTTAGAAGGCACGATTAGAATTGCTTTTGGCTCCGCTCAGCCAGATCAATGGGAGTTGGTGACTTTAGCCCAAGGAACGGAGACAGCTGCCGCTGAAGATGTAGCCATTGAAGATATTAATGGGGATGGCTATTTGGATATCGTAGCTGCTTGCGAGTTAGCTCATTTAATTTATTTTCAAAATCCAGGCACCAATATTCGATCTAGCACTTGGGAAAGAATCATCCCCCGTAGTACCCAAGATCGAGGCTCGTTTATCCGAGTATTTATCGCTGATCTGAATCAAGATGGACAAGTAGAAATAATAGCTGCCAATAAAGGGGGGCAATTAGCGGGTGGCGGAAAAGACAGTACGATTAGCGAATTACATCCCATCTCTTATTTTGAAATAACAGGGGACCCTTTAAAGCATGCTTCTTGGCAGGAACAAGAATTGATTCGAGTGAAGATTCCGATCAATTCCCATCCGATTGATATAGATCAAGATGGGGATATAGATATCATTGCTGGTTCTAGGGGAGAAAATCGGATTATTTTATTTGAAAATATCAGTACAGATGCTATTCTTTTTAAACAGCATGCTATAGATCTTGAAAGAGTGGCGGCCACTACTCCAGGACTTCCAACTATCCCTTCGGTCAATGGATTTAATATGGATTTTGCAGATTTGAATACCGACAATCGGCTGGACATCGTCCTATGTGAAGCTATTGGTAAATTCCCACTTAGCCCTTATCTAGTTTGGCTAGAACAGCCGGAGGATTGGTCTAAAAAATGGAAGCTACACGCTATCGGAAATATTCAACCAGATATCATAGTCGGCCTAGTGATAAGCGATATTAATTCGGATGGCAAGGAGGATGTGCTAGTCGGAAGTTATAGCAGAGGAGATCGAGCAAAAGATGGAGCCGTCTCCTTGAAGGACCCTATGGGCCGACTCGCTTGGTTTGAACAAGCGTCCACCCCACAAGCACCATGGATTAGACAGGAGATTTCTCGAAGAAAAAGAGGAATGTTTGATAAATTTATTGCCCTAGACTGGGACCAAGATGGCGATATGGATTTCTTTTCGACCAGAGGCAATAGTGTTCCTTATGATGGGGTGTTTTGGTTGGAACAAGTAAGAACGGAGCAGTCGCAGAAAAACTTCTTTCAAGCTCGGACAATAGATAGTGAGGCAGTAGGGTTGTAGTTTTTAAGTTTAAGTGCAAGAATCAAGTTCAAACACAAAAACCAGACGTTGACCCTCTTGAACTTGGGCTTGATACTTGAACTTGTACTTCATAAACATCATGACTTTTCTTTGTAAACAGTTAATTATCACCATATGAAATATTTCCTATTCGGCAGTTTAATAATACTTTTTGCTTGTGTAGATACCAATGTAAAGGAAGAATTAATAATGGTCCGACAACAATTAGAAACAGCCAATAAAAAAATAACCCAACTAGAAACAGAAGGCAAGTTAGTGCACCTCGTTTTTTTTAAAATAAAGCCTGACACAGACCAAGTCGCTATAATTACAGAAGTCAAAAAATTGAAAAATATAAAAGAAGTCTTAGATTTAGAAATTGGCCCATTCGAAGATTTGGGAGATGCTAGGGCCTTATCTGAATACACGATACTTCTGCAAATGAGCTTTGCTGATAAAGCGGCTTATGAAGTTTATCAAAAACATCCGATCCATTTAGCTTTACAGAGAAATATTGGACCATTCATGGCAGGGCCTCCTGCTACTTATGATTTTATAAAAAAGTAAAAGCAACTATTCCCATGAGCAGCTAACTGTGACATTCCTAATAGACCTTCCTTATGAAAAATGAAAAACGAAATTTCCAGCAATTACTTAAATCCATTGGCCCCGGATTATTATTTGCGAGTTCCGCTATTGGCACCTCTCACTTGGTCTTATCAACGAGAGCAGGCGCAACACATGGAATGGTATATTTCTGGATTATTTTACTTGCCTTATTTCTAAAATACCCATTCTATGAATTTGGTCCGCGTTATGCGAATGCTACTGGCTATAGTTTAATCAAAGGCTATAAAGACCAAGGAACTTGGGCCGTCTTACTATTTATGTTTGTCATAACGATTAGCATGTTTGCGGTTGTCGGCGCAATTGGAGCGGTTAGTGCAGGATTGCTAGCGACCATGTTTAGCGTGCAGGTCGTATCCGTCCCCCTATTAGCAGGTATTATTATTGGTATTTCTGTGCTGCTATTATTGTTCGGAGGTTACAAAGCATTAGATAGAGTAATCAAACTTATATCCGTCATTTTATTAATTACGGTAACGATTGCTTTTGTTGCCGTTCTAATAAAAGGACCAGCTGTTCCAAGTCCAACTTTCCAAAAAACTCCCATTTTTGAAGGAGCAGGCTTAGCCTTATTAATTAGTTTATTGGGCTGGATGCCTGCGGGGATGGAGGCCTCCACGATGAATAGCATTTGGGCAGTGGAGCAATCAAAAGCAACTAATTACCAAGCCACCCTTAAGGAACGGCTTTTTGATTTCAATCTAGGATATGGATTTACCTTGATTTTGGCAATCATGTTTATGACCATCGGCGCCTATACCGTGTATGGGACAGGAGAGGTCTTGGAAGGAAATGCGACCCAATTCTCTAATAAGTTATTAGGCGTTTTTACCCAAAATTTAGGAGGCTGGTCCTATTATATTATCGCTATTGCTGCCTTTGGGACGATTTACGGGACCTTGATTACTGTTTTAGATGCCTTCCCAAGATGCTTCGTTCGGGGCGTCAGAATCTTGAAATTTTCTACCTTAGAAAAAAATAATGAACAAATTACCTTCTTAGAAACCGCTTATAAGTGGACGGTGACTATCGTGGGCATAGGTGGATTTTTACTGTTTTATCTATCTACAGCCAGTATGATCAAACTACTAGAATATGTGACGATTATTTCCTTTTTATTGAGTCCGATTATTGCTTTTATTAATCTTCGGGCCATTCAAAGTCCTAGTGTTCCTGCCTCTCACCGACCGTCTGGTTTGATGATGGGATTGGCTTATCTAGGGATATTTGCCTTAGTTGCTTTTTCTATTTATTATCTAGTTGATTTGTTTGGGTAATCATTTCAGTTTTAGAAATAGAAAATGAAAAAATTGTTTCCATTTATTATTAGATTTGCTTGGCAAGTTTGCCATCCGACGATAAGGTTTGGACTAAATTAATGACTACCATCTTTTACCTGACGCTCTAAAAAAAAGCTACATGTCAGCATTCAAATACGATCATAATTATAAAACCGCCGCCGAAAAAGATAGGACCTATGACGCCATTGTCATTGGTTCGGGAATGAGCGGTGGCTGGGCAGCAAAAGAACTTTGTGAAGCAGGTATGAAGACCCTAGTGTTAGAACGAGGAAGAATCATTCAACACATAAAGGATTATCCCAATATGAATAAAGAAGCTTGGGATTGGGAATATCGTGGAAGTATTACCCCAGCAGAAAGAAAAAAGCATTACAAAGCTGGTCGAACGAATTGGATTGGCGCAGGGAATAAGGATCTATATGCCAATGATCTTGAAAATCCCTATACCGAAATCAAACCATTTATGTGGTTACGAGCGCATCAAATGGGCGGCCGCTCTCAATTATGGGGCAAACAAACCTATCGATGGAGTGATATAGATTTTGAAGCCAATGCTAAAGATGGACATGGCGTGGATTGGCCTATTCGCTATAAAGACATTGCGCCGTGGTATACGTACGTTGAGAAATATGTGGGCATTAGTGGGCAAGCATTGGGTTTGCCTCAGTTACCCGATAGTCATTTTTTGCCGCCGATGGAATTGAATTGTGTGGAAAAAGATATTCAACATCGGATAGAAAAAGCCTATCCTAATCGGAATATGACCATAGGAAGAGTAGCCCATTTGACCGAACCATTGAATGGTCGAGGAAAATGCCAAACTCGAAATAAATGTAGTATGGGTTGTCCGTATAGTGCTTTTTTTAGTAGCATCTCGGTGACCTTACCCGCTGCGAATGCGACTGGAAATATGACGATCCGTCCTTTTTCTATTGCCCATTCTATAATTTATGATGAGCAAAAAGGGAAAGCGACTGGTGTAAAAGTGATTGATGCAGAAACGGGAGAAATGATAGAATACAAAGCACGTATCATTTTCTGTAATGCCTCCACTTTAAGTTCGACTCGGATTCTGTTAAACTCTACCTCTAATCGTTTTCCCAATGGTTTAGGAAATGATAGCGGAGAATTAGGGCATAACTTAATGGATCATACTTATCGGGTGGGCGCATTGGGCACTTTTGAGGGACACGAAGATAAATATTATAAAGGTCGTCGACCCAATGGTATTTATATTCCTCGTTATTGGAATATAGACGAAGCTTCCAAATCAGATAAATTTGTAAGAGGCTTTGGGTATCAAGGGGGCGCTTATCGAAAAGGTTGGGGCCGAGGCGCTAATATTCAAGATTTTGGTGCAGACTTTAAAGATTCCTTGTTAAAAGATCCGGGCCCTTGGGAGTTTTTCATTACTGGTTTTGCCGAATGCCTCCCTTATCATGAAAATAAGGTCAGCTTGGATACAAACAGTTTGGATAAATGGGGACAAGCTACCTTGGCGATAGACTGCGAATACAAGGAAAATGAACTAGCCTTGAATAAACAAATCCAAGAGGATGCAGTGGAAATGTTAGAAAAGGCAGGCTTGAAAGATATTGTAGGATTTGATAGTAAACACGAACCAGGTTTTGGTATCCACGAAATGGGAACGGCTCGAATGGGACGGGATCCTAAAACCTCTGTATTAAATGCCACCAACCAAATACATGCTTGCAAAAATGTCTTCGTAACGGATGGTGCTTGCATGACTTCTAATTCTTGTGTGAATCCATCTTTAACCTATATGGCGCTCACAGCTCGAGCGGCGAATCATGCTATTTCGGAACTTAAAAAATTAAATTTATAAGCTATGAAAAGAAGAGAAGCCTTAAAAAATACGGCTATTATAGGAGGAACGGCTGCCCTATTCACTTCCATTCTCAGCTTATTCCAAGCCTGTAAAGCACAGCCTAGATTGACTTGGGAACCTCAATTTCTAAGTATAGAGCAGGCCCAATTGGTCTCTGCCTTAGTAGATACCATTTTGCCAAAAACAAGTACGCCAGGTGGATTGGATGTTAAAGTCGATATCTTAATTGATTTGTTGTACGGCAACACCTATGATGAGCAGGCACAGCAAAGTATAGTGACAGAGATGGAGAAATTTAATGATAAATGCATGGCCAAATATGGCAAAGTATTTTATGAACTAGATGCCCATCAAAAGAAAGCCTTCCTGCAAGAAGAGGAAGCGAATAGCCCAAAATTTAATAGTGGGGTGTGGGGATATTCCGTTGGGGAACAAAAGCCAGTCGGTTTTTATCGCTCCTTTAAATCACTTGCCGTTTGGGGGTATTGTTCTTCGGAAGAAATTGGAATAGAGGTATTAAAATATGATGCGATACCTGGGGATTATCAAGGTTGTGTGCCCCTTTCAGAGATAGGAGGGGTTTGGAGTATATAGTAGGTAAGGACGATTTGTTAGTAGCAGAAATTTTAAAAATGGCTGTCACCTTTTCGCAGACCCCAGTTATCAGCCGCTTTCTATGTGTCAGCTAACAAGAATCCGTTTCTTAGCCGAACGGATATGTTTAAGAATTTCATTCCAATTCCTAAATTCACTCATTTATTTGAAAACATGAAAATATATACATACATTTATTGTTTAGTATAAAATACCGTATTAAACTAAATATAAAGTATGAAATATGGCTTTGTCATAGATAATCGAAAATGTATTGGCTGTCACGCCTGTACTACGGCTTGCAAAAGTGAGCATGATGTGCCAGTGGGCGTCAATCGAACTTGGGTGAAGCAAGTAGAAAAAGGAGAATTTCCCGATACACGCAGACTGTTTTCTGTCATGCGCTGCAATCATTGTACCGATGCGCCTTGTGTCGAAATATGCCCAACCGAAGCCCTATATGTTCGAAAAGATGGGATTGTAGATTTTGATAAAGATCGATGCATTGGCTGCAAATCTTGTATGCAGGCTTGCCCATATGATGCCTTATATATTGATCCAGAAACGAGTACCGCAGCAAAATGTAATTACTGTGCCCATCGAATTGATGTCGGCTTAGAACCTGCCTGTGTAAATGTCTGTCCAGAGCATGCGATCATATCAGGAGATATGGAAGATCAGACAACGGAGATTGCTCAACTATTAGCGCAGCAGGCAGTCACGGTTCGAAAACCAGAAAAAGGGACTCAGCCTAATTTATTCTATATAGGTGCTGATGAAGTATCTTTAAATCCTACCGCTACGCCTAGAACAGGAGAATATTTATGGAGTGGTCAAACAACAGGCGTTGGGCATTTTGCTAAGGAAGCGGAAAAGTTAGCCTTCTCTAATGGAGATGTCATTACCACTTTATTAGAAGCGGAAAAACAATATTCTTCCGCAGGAGAGATTGCTAAAAATGGTCCTCAAAAATCCATTGAATTAATTATGGGAAGTAAGGAGGCAAAGCGGGTATATGATACGCCTGATAAAGGCATTCTTTGGGGATGGGAAGTATCTGCCTATGTTTTTACCAAGGCCATTTCGGCTGGTGCTTTTCTAGTTCCTTTTATTGCGATGATCTTTGGATGGGCAAATTTAGATGCTGAAATTTCTTGGTGGAGCTATGGCTTAGGCTTATTCTTTTTAGCAGCCACTGGTGTTTTATTGATAATGGATTTGGATCAACCTAGTCGATTTTTATATGTATTGCTAAGGCCGCATTGGGGTTCTTGGTTAGTGAAAGGAGGCTATGCCATCACGGTGTATGGCGCTTTATTGACGGCCTTAGGCGCTGCGCTATTTTTTGGTTGGGACTTTTTACAAATGGGTTTAAGTTGGATAACAGCAATTATAGCAGCGATTGTAGCAGTCTATACGGCCTTCCTTTTTGCACAAGCCAAAGGGCGAGATTTTTGGCAAAGCCCTACCCTAGCGATCCATATGTTAGTCCATAGTTTAATGGCTGGGGCTGCTGCTTTTGCCATCATTGCTTTATTTACAGATACCTCTACTAATTGGACGACTTATTTAAAATATCTCTTATATGGGGCGATCGGAATGAACTTAATTACTTTATTATTTGAATTGACAACTACGCATCCAACAGTAGATGCGGGACGAGTAGCAAATATGATTACCAAAGGTCAGTATTCAAAACTCTTTTATGGTGGCGTGATTTTATTGGGCAATATCATTCCTGTGGTACTATTGATTTTGGGTGTTGGGAATCCAATCATGATGGCAGTCGCAGGTGCTTGCGTTTTAATCGGTCTTTATTTTACGGAACATATTTGGGTGGAGGCGCCGCAGCG
>CALJIY010000152.1 GCA_937973945.1 uncultured Saprospiraceae bacterium
AAAGAAACAACAGAATTTATTGGTTTTTGGCCAGCAAGTCAATGTTCTGGTGGAACAATACCACCCCTTGGGCAACCTGTACATTATTTAGTAATTGTTAATAATGGAGTGGATTGTCAAACTACAGAAAATCCTACTTTCTTAATAGAAGCTTGTGTAGGAGAAGTAGTTACGATTCCTAGCCCAGTTGTCCCATCTGCTCAAACAATTAATGCTTGCCCTGGTAATCGGCTGTTTACAGGGAATTCCGTAGCAGAATTAGCCGAACCGATCTTTCCTAATGAAAAAAACCTACAAGTTAGAATAATCAGTGAAGGAAATTTCCAAATAGAAGCAATGGGTGGAAGCGGAAATTATAGTACAAGAGATGATTTAATATCTTGTCCAGAGTTGACCTATAACTTTCAAGTTCGATTACTAGACTGCCCTGATTTTTGTGCTGGGGCCTTACCCGATCCTGTCTGTGGCGTGGATGGTAATACCTACATCAGTGCTTGTGAAGCAGAACGCGCAGGGGTCGCAATTGCAACTCAAGGGGAGTGTGATAATACTAACAATAATTGTTCAAGTATAGTTGTCAATTTGCAAGATGGACAAATTCTAATAGAAGAAAATCCTTTAGACTTTTTTGCAGTTCGTCCTAAAATACTAGGAGATATCAACGTGACATTTCAACTTAATAATGGTGGTGTAGGAGGTTTCTTAAATACGCAATGCTCAGGAGCATCTTGTTCTCTTCCTTTTGCTATTCCAGTAAGTGGTGGTGCTAAAGAATATACGCTTAGTGTTCCATTGGAAGGAGGTACTACTTGTAGCTATACAATAGAAGTAGACAATACTTGTTCCAACACGGGGACTATCTTTTTTGAACATTGCGATGATGGTCGACTCTTTTATTTCCTTAGAACAAGTGATGGTCGAGTCTATGATCCATACTTTGGTACAGGCATTACTTACGAACCTGTAAATGGACAGCAAATAAAATTCGATTTTGTAGATGCTAATTTTTCTTCTCCTTGTTCTAATGCAGAGAAAGCGATTACTCTTACCTGTTTAGAAATAATAGAAGATACGAATCAAGAATGTTTTGAAGGGACTTTCAATAGGGCTACGGTTCTTCCTAGTCCTTGTGAAGTAGGGCCACCTTTCCTATTCATTACCAATACAGGAATAGTTTTAGAACCTTATTTTTCTAATAATAATTTTGCACTAAAAGCAGGACAGCAGGTGCGGTATGAGTTTACCAATTTGGGTATTTCTACCCGTTGTTCTTTAGCTAGTCAAACTATTGCGGTTGACTGTATAGAAGAAACAGATGCTTATGTGCCAAGCACAGCATGTAACGAATTCACAGGAGAAGTTCAGATAGGTACTTGCGATGATGGATCAGCAGCTGTTTATATTCAATCCTCTACCTTTGATCGATTCTTAGTTTATCTAACGGATGGAGTGGAATTTGATTTTGTAGATGGGCAGCGTGTACAGTTTGATTATAATGGGGGGACTCGATTTAATACACCTTGTTCTAATGCTACTAGGGCAGGATTTATAACTTGTATTACAGCTATTGAAACATCAAGTGAAGGACCGATAGGAGAGGAACAATTTAAAAAATATCCTTTCCTAAGAAACGAGATTAGTCAGTATGGATGTGCGACTGTAGAAGTATATGATCAAGGCAGCTATGATTTTATTTTTCTCCGATTTGGTCCTACTAGTGGAAGATTATACCTAGATGACGGTACTTTCTACTGTGGTAGTACGGCTACGTATGATTGCATTAGTGCTTATGGTTTGGGGAATCCTACTAGTAGCTTTACTTGCTCCAACTTTGATGTGCCAGAAAGGGAAGATAGATCTGTTCAATTTGAGCCAGTAGGATTTACAGTGTATCCAAATCCAACTCTAGGAGAGTTAACCGTTCAGTTACCTTCGACTACAACGGAGGGGTATCACCTCTACTTGCATGATCTATTTGGTCGGACGGTACATCAAGCAACTACTGCACCAGATGCAACTGCTGTCAACCTTGATATGAGGGAATATGAGGATGGAATTTATTATATAGAATTGAGAACAGCAGGTATGCGCGGTATTCAGAAAGTAGTGAAGCAAGGCCTGAAATAATTAATGGTATCATTTTAGCTCAGACTAAAGTATCGGATGCCTCCAAGGCGTCCGATACTTTACTTACCCACCTAAACGCAAGAAAAATAAACTACAAAAGCTTCCTCCCAAATTATCAAAAAATCCTTTTAATCAAAAAAACGTGAAGCTTAGAAACTTACTTACTATTTCCCTCCAAATCTTACTCTCTTTCATCGCCATTGCTCAAAATGGACCAGGTGGAATAGGAAATACTACTGGTAATTCTGGTCTGCAACTTTGGCTGAAAGCTAGTGATTTAGCAGAGAGTCATGTCGATGGAGATAAAGTCTTAACTTGGACAGACCAATCAGGGGCTGCCAATCATGTATATGGTGTTGATCCAGGTACACCTACCTTTAAAAAAGGAACCTTAGAAAATCATGCTTTTGTTGAATTTAATGGAAACCAGTTTCTCCAAACTCAGGAGGCTAGTAGTAGTTTCCGTAATCCAGAATCTACCATCTTTTTAGTGAAAAGAGGGGCGTATAAAGGAACCGCTATAGCTATTGCAGAACAAGGTTGGGTCAATGAAATGTTGCTGTTTGATTATGCCCAATTTCATCATTCCTCTTCTGGGAACAATACCAAACTAACTCACCCTTGTATTCGACAAATACCTAATAATGAACCAACGATTATTGGGGCAGTATTTGGACAAGAAGTAAACGATCTGAGATATTTTGTAAATGGACAAGAAGCTTCAAGCTCGACGCTTCGAACCTCAGGAAGACCCTGGGAATTTGAAACGGTAAATAGGAAAGTAACAATCGGACAAAGAGATCAATTTGTCGCTTCTGAATTTTTGGAAGGTGGCATATTAGAAGTAATCGTCTATAACAGAAAACTGAATGATGAAGAAATACAAGAGGTAGAAGAGTATCTACAATGTAGCTATCAAGTAGCGCCAAGTGTCTGTACCGAATTGAGTATACTAGCATGCGTGGAAAATCCTGTCGAGGATAGTTGTCCTCTGCTGACAGATTCGATTGATATAGATCCTTTACAATTGTGGTTGAAAGCATCGAGTTTAGAAACTAGTTTGGCAAATGGAGATAAGGTTACCCTATGGCAGGATCAATCTGGTCATTCCAACCATGTGTCAGCGGCTACTCAAAGTGCTCCGATTTTCAAACAAGGATCATTGAATATGCCTTCAGCAGTAGCCTTTAATGGGGCGGAATTTTTACAGACAAACGATGTAAGTAATAGTTTCAATAATCCAGAATCTACCATCTTTTTAGTAAAGAAAGGGGCTTACAAAGGAGCGGCGATTGCCATTGCCGAAGATGGCTGGAAAAATGAAATGTTGTTATTTGACCAAGCGCAGTTCCATCATTCTTCTTCTGGTAATTTCACCAAATTGACGCATCCTTGCATCGAGCAAATACCTGATGAACAGCCAACTATTATTTGTGGTGTATTTGGTCCAAGTGAGGAGGAATTAAGATATTTTGTAAATGGCGAAGAAACAACTAGTACCATTACTCAATCAGCAGGTCAACCTTGGGACTTTGAACAAGTCGATAGAAAAGTAACGATCGGACAACGAGATCAATTTGTCGCCTCTGAATTTTTTGAAGGAGACTTATTAGAGGTGTTGGTCTTTAATACACAATTAACTGATCAAGAGATAGATCAAGTGGAAAACTATTTAACTTGTACTTACCAACTAGAACCAACTATCTGTATGGAATTAGATGAATCCAATGAGGAGCTTGAGCCAAGTCCGATTGATTCATGTGCGCAGTACACAGGAACAATTTTAGAAGATGCTTGTGGTCGAGTATTTATTCATGCGTTTGATGCCAATCATGACAGCCTATTAATAGTTCCTGTTTATGAGGAGGAAAGTGATCAACCAAGTATAGGAACTACCTTTCAATTTGATATAACTATCATTTTAGCAGATCAAGTTGCAGAGGATGCCTGTCAAGGTTTTAAGCCTGTGTTTACTTCTGGGATTCTTACTTGTATAAATATCATTGAAGAAGGAATTCCTTCAACAGATAACGATAATAATGATACTAACGATAATAACGATTGCAACTGCCCTCAAGTACTAAATCCAGTTTGTGGTACAGATGGTACCGTCTATAACAACCATTGTGAGGCAGAATGTGCAGGAGTGGGAATAGTCTCTTGTGGTGCTTCTTGTAACCCGAATGACCTTTGTGTGGTGATCATAAAAAATGGACTTTGTAAAACAATAGGTATCTATGATGAAAATGACAACTTATTAACAACGATGAAACCTGGACCAATTGACGGTTTTAATGATGGTTTCACTTATTGGGAAGACCTTTGTTTTTTATTGAGAGGCGCTACTAAGACTTATACTTTTAAGGCAGATAATATGGTGATAGATCGTCAAACGGCTTCTTGTGAAAATAATATTCTAACACTTGTTAGTGACCTCGCTGATCCATGTGCGGAAATAATTGATAGTACAGAGAACAATCATGCGGAAGCTATTTTTAGTGACTATACTTGGTTAATTGATGTGGTGGACCCT
>CALJIY010000153.1 GCA_937973945.1 uncultured Saprospiraceae bacterium
GATTCCCGATGATACATTTCCCCAAGTTTGATTTCTACTAAGACAAGTATTTCCAGAACCAGGAGAATAAATACGCAAACCGTTTTGGTTAAAGGCAACATTATTATCTTGTACGAAAACATCTTGTCCAGATAATTCTGCTATGTAGATGCCATCTCCTGTATTTCCAAGATCGTCTTCTGAACAATCCGTACCAACATAATTCAAATTGATCGTATCACATGAAGTTTCTGTTCTCAACGCGCTATACTGGACCCTAATTCCTTCATACGTACTAAAAGCTACTAGATTACTTCTAACAACGGAATTGTGAGCACTTCCTCCTATTAGTAATCCATACGAACTATTTCCTGCCGCGGAATAAGTATCATCTAAACCAATAAAATTATTTTCTATTTTTGAATACCCACCATCATATACTTGTACTCCAATATGATTATCAGAAAGGATATTGCCAAACACTTCAAGATTATCCGCATCATTATTGGCACTAACATTTATTGCTGCGCCAAAACTATTAAATCCATGTAGGTAGATTCCGCTAATGCTGACATTATTAGCATTTATATTTAAAGCAGAACCTAAATAAGTACCATCTGTTGTAATTTCTACCAACCCAGTATGAATAGTACAGGTACTCACATTCCCCATATCACTCCTTTCATCAGAGTATCCGTTAATAAATACAGGTTCTGTAATATCTATGGAACCACTTAAATTAATCGGTAAGCCATTAAATATGTTGAAATTGATAATATCAATATCGGTAGGATTATTATTAGCATTGGCTTCCTCTACGGCAGCTCTAAATGTACAATTACCAGAAGCATCTGCACATATTCCATCACCAGGATTTGCATCATTTGTATCATCTGCGTGTGTAACAGTAAAAATTGTAGAGACAATGCACTCATCATTTATCCCATTACCATTGGTATCTTCAAATATCTGTATATTAGAGAAATATGAATTTCCAATACTAGCATTAGCGTCATTATCCATCACAAAATACATATAATCCATTGCCCCAGTATAATACTGACCAATGGGAATATTGAAATGTTCGTAATTACTAGAGCCAGTATAAGGGAAATCATTTATGGTACCTGCGACAGTTTGAGTTCCATAAAGTTTTATCCTATTTGAGTTGAGACTTAGATTATCATCCATTCCGAAAGAGTGCTCTTCTCCTTCAACCGTTGATCTAAAATCAAACTCAATTCTTGTATTTGATGTAAGTGTATAAGAATATGGTAGTGCTTTCCAACCATTATTTTCTACCAATATGGTTTTATTATCATCTTGTATAACTGAAGTACCATTGTCTTGACTACCGGCATAAGGAACTACTCCTTGTTCAAATGTAACATCGCAGGAAGTTGGATTTCCTCCCATTAAAATCCTAGAAGTGTTGTTAGTTGAAGAAATAGAGGGCCAATTAGCGGCTGTGAAAGCTATTTTAGTACATATAAAAATTAGAGATAATAGAAGTGTAATTCTCTGTTTGGCCATATTAATTGTTTATCCGAGGGATGGATTAATTCAAGACTTAAACGATGGGGGCCAAATATCAGGGAGTAAAAACGGGAGGAAGGTTTAGAATTTCAAAGCAGTTTTACCTTTACTTTCAAGCAAATTTTATGCCATTATCTATGTATATTTAACATTTAAATTAAGAGATACACTGTCACGATATACTATGAAGTTGTTCGGAATTCATAAATAAGCGAAAAATCAAAAAAAGGGCTTCCTTGTTAGAGAAGCCCTTTTTTAAAAATATATTTATATATATTATTTCAACTTACCACCATTTAACTCATCTTGTAACTTTTTCAATTGACTCCAATCACCTTTGGCAGCAATAGTTGCTTGCATTCCCCAAGAAGCAGGGTTATGCATTTTATATCTGTTTCCTGCTTTTTCCAGAATGGCTTTTACTTCAACAACATCAGCTGCTGCTAACTTTTCAAAAGTGGTAATACCTGCTGTATTTAAAATTTCTGCAATCTTCGGTCCTATACCTTCTATCTTCTTTAAATCATCTTTTGCCGCAATTTTGGTTTTTAAACTTAAGGTTTTTGCAGTACCAGCACTTTTTAATTTATCGTCTGAAACAGAATTGGCAGCTGTTTTTGATTTTCCTGTTTTTGACACCAAGGCTACCTCTTCTAATGTCACCACTGAATTATCTACATCTGCTACTGGTGATGGCACATAACTATCAGCTGCCCAGTCATTTTCCCACACACCATTATCTCCAATATATCTAAATTGATAATCCCTCCCTGTTGGTAGTTCTAAAGTAATTTTAAATTGGCTTTTTTGTTTAGTCATCGGAATGGCTAAAGCTGGATTCCACTCATTAAAGTCGCCGATAAGATTGACTTGTTTTGCTCCTTCAATTGCCTCTAAAGGCAATGTGAAAGTGACCTTACATTTTGCTTCTGATTTTGAATACTTTTTTGTTAACATGAAGATTAGTTTTTATAAAGTTAATTGGCTTGAAAATTCAATAATATCATTAGGTTCCTATTTGATGTTTAGTACTTCATGAACCTAATTAATAATATTTTACTAAGTTTTCACTGCAAAATTATTACCTTATTTTTAAATTAGTAAATACCCTATTAAATTAGAGGGGAAGTACTGACAAGAGGGGGTTGGAAAAGATTAGTTATTGTAATTCTAAATTTTGAAAACTAAAAGCTAAAAGATTTCTAAGTCTATATAGAAAAATTAGACCAAATATAATTTTGTATGAAAAAAAAGCATTTTTTTTTGTTAAAGTTTTTAAAACTACCTTTTTACGATTAATTAAGGTGTCATTTTGAGGTATTATGAGCAATTGTGTCTTATGAAGGTTCTAACAGATTTAATCGATCTATACTTTTTCTATAAACTAAAAAACCTCTATTCAATTACATTGAATAGAGGTTTTTAATAACACAATTCTTTAAGCCTTGCTTAATTTAGAATTTTACTATGCTTTAATTTGTGCGTCTTTGTTCATTCTACCCTTCGTTTTAGCCGCTTGCTTCGCTGCTAATTTAGCCTTTCTTTTTCCCTTCGTCTTAGCTGCTTTCTCTGCTGCTTTTAAAGCATTAACCACTCCACCTGAAACACTTAATTGGTTAAATGGAACTTTTGTTGATGCATCTCCAGGCTTACTAACTTTTTGAGTAAGTGGTACAACAGATTCCATTAAAATGGATTTTATTTGTCTAGCCGATAATTTCGGATAGTAAGATCTAAGAATGGCAGCTACGCCAGCTACGACTGGGGATGCCATACTCGTGCCTTGTGCATCGCCATAATTATTATCAGGCGTAGTAGAATAAATAGCTGTTCCTGGAGCAAATAAATCAACATTCTTTTTGCCATAGTTAGAAAAACTTGCTGCTGCATTTTCTCCACCTTCCCAAGAAAGTGCGCCTACCTCTATCCAGTTTCTTGCTTCTTTTTTGCCAAAAAACTTTTTCTTCTCAAATTTATCATTTGGAAAGTTATCCGATATATCGGTGTTCTCATGAGAGTTTCCTGCTGCGTGTACCAGTAATACGTCTTTCTTTTCTGCGTAACGCACAGCATCATCTACTATTTTCTTATTCCAAGAATAGCCCTTCCCGAAACTCATATTAATAATAGACGCGCCATTATCTACGGCATATCGAATAGCATTTGCTACATCTTTATCTCGCTCGTCCCCATCAGGTACTGCACGTACCGACATGATTTGTACATTATTGGCCACCCCATTCATACCAATTTCATTACCTCTGACAGCTGCTACAATACCTGCTACATGCGTACCATGAAATGCATCTGGTCCCTCTACGTCATTATTTCCATAAGACTTTTCCGTTTGGTCTGCATAGTTGTCACCAACAATACTTTGTCTAGGATCAAAGTCAGGGTTATATTGATAATTTGCTTGCGTATCATAGTAGTCTAATGCCCCTTTTATTTCAGCATTATACATTTCTTTCATCGCATCAACTGAAGCAAATTCCTCTCCTTGAGCTAATAAATCTTGGATAATATTCTTTCCAACCGTAAGGCTTCGGTTACCACCTGGAGTGATGGCGCTGATATTTTCTGCATTTGGAGCTTTCCCATCTAAGACTTTAGCTACTTCATCTAAAGCTTCCATTATAATAAGCTTGGTACTTTCCATTTGTGCTAATTGCTCAGAAGCACCTTGACGATTTTCTTCTACTGTTTTTTCCATTTTCTTATAGCTCGCATACAATGCTTTGTCTTTAGTAGACAAACTAGCTGGAGATACATCTTTGAATTGCTTGTGGTATTTTCTATACAATCTGGTTATTTCTAAATTATCTTTATCAATGTTCCCATTTTTTCCACCAATAAAGTTCCAACCATGGATATCATCTACATATCCATTCTTGTCATCATCAATACCATTACCAGCGATTTCTCCTGGATTGACCCACATGATATCTTTTAGATCTTCATGCTCTGCATCCACACCAGAATCGATAATAGCGACAATGACCGTTTCGCCTTTTTTATTTTTAAGCAAACCATTATATAACTTATCAGAACTAACGCCTTGCACACCTGCTTCGCCCGCATCTAAATTAAACCAGTTATCAGGAGCTGATTGTTGTGCAAATAGCGAACTAGTAAACATTACTGCTAAAAAAAATACAAAAGATTTTAAATTCATTTAACTTTGATTTATAGAAGTTGTTTAAAAATCTATTTTAGGCCTGCAAATCTGTATTGTAAGAACCTGAAAACGACTTTTTTAAGTTCCATAGCCCTGCTATGCAACTTAAAAAACTAGTTCTCAAAACCTCACACTACAAATTTTCGCAGCTAAACTACATTCTTAAACAACTTCTTAATTTTTATGGATTGTCAATAGGAATTATTTCACATTTAACCGTTTTCAAGGCACGGAAGTTTATATTAATAACCTTTTTTACTATTAAATTATTGGTACTATTGACACATTCTAAAGGCTTTTTTCCTTTGAACGCTTGTTTCCGACATTGTTTAGACGAAAAAAAATGCAAAAGTAAAGCTTAACCTATGAAAATCATCGAAATAAAAAAAATACTTATCGCTAGTTTCAAGAATTTGGCCCTAATCCTCCTGATTTTTGGAAGTAGTCCCTTTCAAGGTCAGGCGCAGACTTTAGAACTAGGGGCATTAGTCGGGGGTTCTAATTATCAAGGAGATTTAGCGTCTAGTGAATTTAATGTCCTGAAGCAACAAATCAATTTTGGGGTAGGCGGTTTTCTGAGATATAACTTTAATGATCAATTGAGTCTTAGATTACAAATCCTATCGACTGATTTAGTTGGGGAGGATTCGTTATCCTCTTTTCCACGAATCCAACAAAGAAACCTTCGATTTTTCTCTCCATTGTTAGATGCCAGTCTGCGGGTAGAATGGCATCCATTAGCGACTATCTTTGATTCTGAGTCCATTGTCTCGCCCTATATTGCGCTTGGCGGTAGTTTCTTTACCTTTAATCCACAAGCAGAATATGAGGGCGTCACCTATGAGTTGCAACCATTGCGCACAGAAGGGCAAGGGATTCCGGGTTATAATGTAGAGCGATATGAGCTATATAATTTTAGTGCCTTGCTTGGTGGGGGCGTAAAATTCAAACTCAATGAAGATTTTACAATAGGTTTAGAAGTGGTCGCTCATTATACTTTTACCGACTACTTGGATGATGTGAGTAATATTTATGCGGAGTATGATGATCTAATCGTAGAAACTGGGGTAATTGCCGCCAATTTAGCCTATCAAGCAGATGATTTTTTTGGTACGACTCAAGGTTCTCCAATTAGAGGAACGGTAAGAGGTAATCCAAATAATAATGATTTATTTTTGATGGGCGGCATTACGATTTCTTATTCTATTATTAATCCAGATCGATTGGGTGGTAGTCGTAGAGCTATGGGCTGCCCTACTTTCTGAGTTGTAGAGGGACGGAGTTTTTTTTAGAACACAGAGACACGGAGGCACGGAGGTTTTATTTTTCCTATAAAATTAGAATACCTCATAAACCTGTTTGATTTTACCTAGTCTAGCAGATTTATGAGGTATTACTTGCCTGTGTGCCTTGGCAGGCAGGTCTAACATTTATGATTTCTGATTTTGCTCATATAACCTTGTTCCGATTCATACAATCTCCTTTCTCTACCTGCGCAAAAACGTCTCTTGAAAAATAGCCTCATTTCCTCGGTCATCTGTGACCACTAATTTAAAAACGTGCTCCCCTTTTCCTGTTCTACTATCGAATGAATGAACTAGTTTTTTATTCTTCTCATCTAAGGTCATCAGTACCCATTTATTATCAATATAGCCTTTATATTTAACCGCTTTCGCCTTGCCACCTATAGGCATGCTATCGTCTATTTTAAAGGACATACTATAAGCGCCCGTCATATCTTTTTTAAAGGAACTTGGCTCAATAGTAGGTGGCGTATCATCTATCGTAACACAAAAATCCCCTAAGGTACGGACCTTAGCCGTCAACCAGCCATCTTTCCACTTACCACCTTGACTAATCATTTCTTCTCCATCACAATAGGCTATGACGGCTTTATCTTTTAGATGATTGGGTATATTCGTAGGCTTTATAGCAAGGCTATAATAACTATGCAAAGGAATATCAGGCGTACCAAGATGATGTAAAGAAGAAAAAACATCGTCTGAATCATCCATAGAGGATTCGTATTTCAAATAAGCATTTTCATACAAGACTCCTTTCGGAAAATTCACCTTAATGTCACCCAAATTAATAGCATTCGCTTCATTCCATTGTAGCGGGTAATTATAATTCAAGGATTTGGGAGGTAATACCTCTCCCCTTTTTACCCAAAATGTAAATATGCTTTCATTCCCATCCACATCCTTAGCAACCATTTTTATTTCAGCTGGTTTATTTTTATGTAAATCTACGAAGCCTTCTTTTTTATTATAGATGGATAGTTTATTACCGGGTAAGGGATAGCATCTATTGAAATAGGCTTTATTGGTAACTTGTTCTTTATAGTCTAAATGACAATTGATATATCGACTTTCAGAGAAGGCAAAGGTTTCCATATCAAAACTATGTTCTAATACATCATTCTTGTACATATCCAGTGAATAAATGCCGTTCCAATTGCTGACGCCATC
>CALJIY010000154.1 GCA_937973945.1 uncultured Saprospiraceae bacterium
AATTTGCTAGAAGGAGTATGTCCATAATTGTTTAGATATTTATCAAAAATTGGTTCATCCCTTAAAGTGTGTACATTCTCTTGGATTATTGTTTTGAAAATTTGTTGGTAAACAACTCCCAATTGGTCATACGACCCTTGAAATAATACACTTAAATATTTTCCTCCACCAATAGTTTGCTGAACAAATTCATCTTCCTGTAAAACTTGGTCAGTGTTTATCGAAATGCAAGCTGCATAGCGTACCTTATTTACAGGGGTAATTGTTGGATCATCTCGACTTATTCCAAAATAATGGGTGCTTTCCGTAATCAATTGATACTTGTGTGCTTTTGTTAAAAAATTTTGCCAAGTCTTATTTATATCTGCAAGATTATACCCTCCTTTAAAATCATCAAATACAATGTTAATGGTTGGAATAAATTTTACTTCTTGTTGTAAAGTAAAATTTGTTTGTTGCTTTGGACTTGGATGACTTGCCAATCGACTATTCTTATTTGCTCTGAAAGAAGACGGGCTGACTTGAAATCTTTTTTTAAAAGCTTTGGTAAATGCGGCTGGTGTTTCATAACCTACTTTAAAAGCAATCTCTCTCATCGGCTGATTGGAATAACATAATAGTTTAGCAGCAGTATCCATTTTTAGCCTAATGATATACGCACCTAATGATTCGTTCAAATAAGCCGTCATGATTCTATGAAAATGATACTTAGACAGATAAACCATTCCAGCCAACTCCTCTAGCTGATGCTTAGCACCCAGATTTGTCTCAATATGTGCTAGTACTTTAGTTATTTTTTCTTGATAATTATTCAAATCCTTTAGGTGCTTTAAATCCTTGAATGAATGGCATCAATTGACGTCCAAAATGTAATAAATCTCGCTCAGAGCAATAAGGTCCCAAAATTTGCAATCCAATTGGCAACCCTTCGGCAGATGTCCCTAAAGGTACCATTAGTGCAGGAATCCCCAAAACATTAGCTACAAAAGCATAAGTCAAGCACATATCCCAATAGTCTACTTTTTCCCCATCTACTACAATCGAATCTCCCTTTTTACAATGTTCAAAAGCAGGACCTACCCCCATCGGACAAAGTATAAAATCGTGCGCTTTAAAAAAATCATGGAAAGTATCGATATTGGATTGGCGCAAAGCTAAATATTCCGTTAATTGCTGATCTTTAACCCCTATTCCTTTGGCAATATATTTCCCTTTTGAGCGAGTGCCATAGCTATAGGCCTGTTGAAGCTTTACAATCTTTTGGATTAACCAAGGTAAATCTTGCCCCATCACTTTTCCAAAAATATTCCCCCAATTCTCTTCGGCTTTTTGGTAATCTATTTTAGGTAAAGATTGCTCCATTTTAACACCTGCTTGACTTAATTTTTGCACCAAATTCTCAATCAATTGAGTTGTTTCTTTACCCGCTTGCACCTTATTTATGGAAGTAGTCCAGGCTAATTTATACGAATCAATATCTCTTTTTTGAGCTTTAGGCCAATTCCTATTTTGGCTTTGTTCGTCTTCAATATTTGGCTCTTTTAAAAGTTCAAAAGCCAATTCTAAATCGTCAATACTCCTAGCTAAAGGACCTAAAACACTCATCATATCAAAAGCACCTTTTGCTTTAGGCAGCGGTGGAACATGACCAACTTTAGAAATGGCTTTTTCGGTCGTTTTTAGACTAAACAATCCACAAAAATGAGCAGGAATACGCACGGAGCCTCCGATATCACTACCAATGGATAGACTACTTAGTCCTGCTGCCACAGCTGCCGCACCACCACCTGTACTACCTCCTACCGTTCTATTTATGTCAAATGGATTATTTCCTCTTGGGTAAATATCGCCAATTGTCTGGTGATCAGATAATAAAGTAGGAACATTCGTTTTCCCCAAAATAATCGCCCCTGCATCATATAGTTTTTTAACAACGTCCGAATCTTCGCTAGCCACATGATTCTTTATCTGTTTAAAATTGACGGTGGTTTTATAGCCCTTAATATTAAAAGATTCTTTCACGGTGATTGGTACACCATGTAAAACACCCCAATCTTCTCCTGCATTTAAAGCTTTATCGGCTGCTATCGCCCTCTCGATAGCATCTGTTTTCAAAGAAATCACAATCGCATTTATTTTCGGATTGTACTGTTCAATTCTTTTTAAGTAAAACTCGGTAACTTCTTGGGAAGTGACGACCCTATCTTTAATTAGTTTTGCAATTTCCGTAGCAGATAGGAATGCTAGTTCTATTTTATTCAAAGTTGCTGGCATGATTAAGTATTTTGTTTGCATTTAAAATAAGTTTACACAAAATTAATAGCCTACTTTGGTTATCACTGTTCCAATCTTGCGGTATTTACTAGCATTTCTATTTTTGACCTATAGGAGTTATAGGTCACTTATTTTCTGCATATTTTAACATAGAAGTATATATTTGTTGAAAACTTCCTATTTACAGTCTCTATTCCCTCAACAAAGTGGTCTCTGTTCTCTACTCTAAAAAATAAACCTATGCAATCACCCAAAGAAATTGGAATCGTATTATCAGGTGGCGGCGTACGTGGTGTGGCACATGTAGCTATTTTGAAAGTATTAGAAGAATACAATTTAGCGCCCACCCAACTAGCAGGTAGTAGTTCAGGCGCTATAGT
>CALJIY010000155.1 GCA_937973945.1 uncultured Saprospiraceae bacterium
CTGACGTCGCAACTGATGTAGCGGTTGTCCTTTTTGTCCGTTCAACTGTTGCTCGTTCAAATTAAACAATTGCTTATATCGCTCTACGGTAGCGTCTATTTTATTTTCAACAGCTGTTGCCATTTTAATTTTAATTGAGAATGAATAAATTTTGAATTAAAACTAACCCTACTCTAAACAGGATAATTACCGAAACCAGCTCAACTAGATGTATGTTCTTTTTTCATCGAAAAAAAGAACCAAAAATTCTAGTCCAAAAAAACTCGCTCCGCTCAAACAGTTTTTGGACTAGCCATCCCGCCTATATGTTGACAATTAGACGTAGACAGCAATAGTTTCAAATTCTGTTTTCTATCCTGTTTTCAGTATAGTTTTTAAACACGCTTACTGTCAACATCATGAATCTGACTGCTGACAGTGGAACGATCTGTCTTCTGACATCTCTTTATACTCCAACAGCATCTGCCTCTTCCTTGATCCAATCATATCCTCTTGCTTCTAATTCTAATGCTAAACTCTTATCTCCTGATTTTACAATTTTTCCATTGTATAAAACATGTACATAATCTGGAACGATATAATCTAATAATCGCTGATAGTGCGTTACGATAATAAAAGACCGCTCTTCACTTCTTAATTTATTAACTGCATTCGCGACGATTTTTAAAGCATCAATATCCAAACCTGAATCTGTTTCATCTAAAATGCCTAGCTTCGGCTCTAGTGCTGCCATTTGCAACATTTCGTTCCGTTTCTTTTCTCCACCTGAGAAACCTTCATTCAAAGAACGCTTCAATAAGGAGTTATCCATTTCTACCAACTTGATCTTCTCTTTCAAGAATTTCAACATTTCCATTGCATTCAATTCTTCCAAACCTCTAGATACTCGAACAGAATTGACCATACTTTTTAAGAAATTGGAATTACTAACTCCTGGAATTTCTATAGGATATTGAAATGCTAAAAAGATACCTGCCACTGCTCTTTCATCCACTTCCAATTCTAGCAAATCTTGCCCATCAAATTGAATACTACCACTCGTCACTTCATAATTATCATTTCCAGCTAATACATGAGAAAGCGTACTTTTACCAGAACCATTCGGTCCCATAATCGCATGAATTTCTCCTGGCTTAATGTCTAAGTTAATTCCTTTTAGAATTTCTTTATCTTCTACTGATACTTTTAGGTCCTTAATTGATAACATTGTTTTTATTCTTGTTTATTACTGTGTTTTTAATTTATATTTTCTTTTTGCCAAACATATCGCAAAGCCTGCGCACTAGTCCTATCAGGATTATGGTGAATCGCTTTTTCTACACATTGACCGCCCCAACTTTCATAGGCAGCAATAGCAACGGTATTCATTTCAAAAACCCATAAATGAATGGGGACATTTGCCTCTTTTTCAAAAGACCATTGCAAACCCTTTGACCACAACTGTCTTCCAATCCCTTGCCCTTTTTTTTCAAAGGTCACATGGAGATTATCTAACAGCGTTCCCCACTTGGGATCTTCTTTGAAGTAAAAGCAAGCAAACCCAAGGAGTTTATTATTTTCTTCTGCTATCAGAATATATTGCTCTGCTTTAGGATGATTTAATCTTTTTGTCCACACCTCCAATCTTTCTTGAAGTATGGGGCCATTTAAATATTTTTCGCTAAGCACATTCCGATAATGCTTTTGCCAACTTTCGGCATGTAATGCGGCAATTGCTGGTGCATCTATTTTATTAGCAATTCTAAAGTTTATCATATAAGATGTCACTCCTGTACTATTCTCTTACTATTACATTGAATCTACCCCCTGTAAGTCTTCTAGTTTGAGGTGTTCTATTCGGGTTGATAATACTGAATCTTATTGCCCCAAGCGTTTCATTAGTATCTTCATTAAAAGAGAAAATTTCTAACTCACTACTATCTCCTCTATCTCCATTAAGGCTATACAAAGTTTCAAAAGTATCCGTACCATTTTGCTTTAGAACACTTACATCTCCATCTTCTAAAAAATATGTTGCTGCCCCCTCAAAAGATTTTATTCTGATTGAGATCGTTTCAGTAGGATATCCATTTACTAATGGTCCATCTTTATCAAATCGTAAATTCATTGCATCTCCATCAAATACAGCCAAGCTTGCTGTTCCACACCATAAAGAGTCATTCATTACGCCATAGAAATCACAATTTTCTACATCTACAGCGTTTTCAATAGAATCAAAACCAGCTTCTTCAAAACAACTACTAATTCCTACTAGGATAAGGAAAAAAAATAATATACTTCTAATACTCATGATAAAACGATTTACCCAACACTACCCTCCAAACTAATCGCCAACAACTTCTGTGCTTCTACGGCAAACTCCATCGGCAACTCATTAAAGACTTCCTTACAATAACCATTTACGATCATATTGATAGAATCTTCTTCACTCAAGCCACGCTGCTTACAGTAGTATAATTGATCTTCTCCAATTTTAGAGGTCGTCGCTTCATGCTCTACTCTAGCCGTGTTATTTTCTACCTCTAAATAAGGAAAGGTATGAGCACCGCACTTATCCCCCATTAATAAAGAATCACATTGAGAGAAGTTTTGAGCATTGGTGGCATTCTTGCCCACCTTTACCAAACCTCTATAAGAGTTATGACTTCTACCAGCCGAGATACCTTTAGAGATGATCGTACTCTTCGTATTTTTCCCAAGATGAATCATCTTGGTTCCCGTATCCGCTTGCTGGAAATTATTCGTTACTGCTACAGAATAAAACTCTCCTACAGAATTATCGCCTTTTAAAATACAACTTGGATATTTCCAAGTTACTGCAGAACCTGTTTCTACTTGTGTCCAAGTAATCGTAGAGTTATCGCCCTCACAAATACCTCGCTTGGTAACGAAGTTGTAGATACCACCTTTTCCTTCCTTATCACCAGGATACCAGTTCTGTACCGTTGAATATTTAATCGTTGCATCTTTCTTAGCCACTAATTCTACCACCGCTGCATGCAGTTGATTTTCATCTCGCATGGGAGCCGTACAACCTTCTAAGTAACTTACCTTACTCCCTTCTTCAGCAATAATCAACGTTCTTTCAAACTGTCCAGTATTCGCTGCATTGATTCGGAAGTAAGTAGATAATTCCATCGGGCACTGTACCCCTTTAGGTATATATGTAAAAGAACCATCACTAAAGACGGCTGCATTTAATGCCGCAAAATAATTGTCTGTATATGGTACTACCGTACCCATGTATTGCTTCACTAATTCTGGATGGTTTTGTACTGCATCACTAAAAGAACCGAAAATAATCCCAAGCTTTGATAAGGTTTCTTTGAAAGTCGTCTTCACCGATACACTATCGAATACAGCATCTACTGCTACGACTCCCGCCAATACTTTCTGCTCATTCAAAGGAATTCCCAACTTCTCAAAAGTCTTTATTAATTCCGGGTCCGCTTCATCCAAGCTATTTAATTTTGGCTTCTGCTTAGGGGCTGCATAGTAGATTAAATCCTGATAATTAACTGGTGGATAATCTACATTCGGCCATTGTGGCTCCTCTAAAGTCAACCAATGACGGTAGGCTTTCAAGCGATATTCCAATAAGAATTCAGGCTCGTTTTTCTTTGCCGAAATCTTTCGGACAATGTCTTCTGACAAACCCATCGGAAATTCCTCCATCTCCACGTCACTCGTAAATCCATACTTGTAATCGGAATTGGTCTGGTCTTCCAGAATCTGCATAGATTCGCTTAACTCTTCTGTTACTTCGTTGGTGATATTTTCCACAGTTAACTTTTTTAGAGGAGAGAACAGAGAGCAGAGAAGAGAGATCAATTTCGTTTAACAAACAACGATATTTCTTTGATTACTAAACGTTTGGTGTCTCTACTCTCTGCTCTCACTTCTCTGTTCTGAATAATTGAGGTTGCAAAGAAAATACTTTTCTTTCAATTAAGACTCAATTTATACAAAAAAGTATAAAAAAGGTTCACGATAGATGTTATTTATTTTGAATTTGTCTAAATAAGGATGAAATGGCGCTTTTTTTAGGTAAAAAAAGTCAGCTGATTGAACTCCTGCACAAGGAAGGTGTTTAACAGACAAAGCATCTTAATGCTTCTTAAATCGTATATAATAGTAAAAGAATGGCAAAAAATTCCTTCTCTAATATCATCAACCAAGAGACGCCAGTTCTGATAGATTTTCACGCTACTTGGTGTGGTCCATGCAAAGCATTAGCTCCGATTATAGATAGGGTAAAATCTAAGGTGGGCGATCAAGTAAAAATTATTAAAATAGATATTGATAAGAATCCTACTTTGGCGACGAAGCTGAAAGTGATGAGTGTACCGACTTTGATCTTATATAAGAATGGAGAATCTATTTGGCGGCAGTCGGGGGTACCAACGGAAGGGCAGTTGATGGCTCAATTGTCTGGACTGTGATTTTTCTGATTAGGCAGATCTAAGTGTTGACTGGTATGCTGTGATGCATTTTGATTTTCTGGATAGGCAGATTTAGATGTTAGCCTACGCTCTACTGTCAACATCTAAATCTGCGCCATCAGAAAAATCAAGCAAATCATAGTCAATCAAGGCATTATCTGCAATTTAGCAAACTTTAACATCAACCGCCGCTCCGGATCATCGATCTGACTAAAATTAATAGTCGCCACTTTCTTGTCTCGATCGCCATCGATATGAACTACCTTTCCCTCTCCAAATTTCATATGCAAAACTTTCATGCCTTCCTCTATTTCACTAGCTGGACTAGGTTTAAAATCAGCAGGATCAATATTTAAGACCGCTTCCGTCCGCTTCTTTTTAAGACTACCCGACACTCTTGCTCTTGGCGCAATCTTGGACGTTTGGGCACCCATCGTAAAATTACTTTCTAAATGATCTAAAGGAATTTCGGCTAAAAAGCGACTCGGCTCATTATAGTTTGTTTTGCCATGTCGATATCTAGAGGCCGCAAAAGAAAGCGTAAGCATTTCTTCTGCCCGAGTGATGGACACATAGAATAAGCGACGCTCTTCCTCTATACCCGCCTGACTATTCATAGACATAAAGGAAGGAAATAGACTTTCTTCCAAACCAACAACAAATACCGATTTAAATTCTAGTCCTTTTGCAGCGTGCGAAGACATGAGCGTTACATAATTACCCGCCTCCTCTTCATCCATATTCGTGTGTAAAGCAATATTCTGAATATAAGTACCAATCGTTTTATCCGTTTGAATGGCCCCTTCGATGACCTCATCATTTTCTACAAATTCTTTAATACCATCCAATAAGGAAGTAATGTTTTCTAATCTACCCAAGCCTTCGATGGTCGTATCTGCTTTGAGTTTGGTTATTAAGCCCGTTTGTCGGGCAACAAAAGTGGCTAATTCGTAGGCATCTACAGTAGCAGCTTTTTGGATGAAGGTCTCCATCATTAATTTAAACCCATTCAATTGTCCTCTTGCCCTTGTTGGCACCTCTACCTTAGTCAAGCAATCCCACATAGTTTGGTCGGTATTCGCTGCTAGCGCACTAATTTTTTCAACAGTTGCCTTCCCAATTGCTCGCTTAGGATAATTGATAATTCTTTTAAGCGCCTCCTCATCTTTTTGATTAATCGTTAAGCGTAGATAAGCTAATAAATCTTTTACTTCTTTTCGCTGATAGAACGACGTGCCGCCGAATACTTGATAGGTGATATTATATCTTCTCAGATATTCTTCAAAAACTCTAGACTGGGCATTTGTTCTATATAAAATGGCTATATCACTGTTACTATAATGATTTCTATTTTTCTGCTCCACAATAGCATCTGCGATTCTTTTGCCTTCCTCTGTATCAGACATTGCTTTAATGACCTTGATCTTATGTCCACTTCCTTTATCTGACCAAATTTTCTTCTTGATCTGTTTTTTATTATACCCAATCGTTGCATTGGCCGCTTGGACAATATGGCTTGTTGATCTGTAATTTTGTTCTAACTTAAAGGTCTGTAAGGTTTTATAGTCTTTAGATAAGTCAAGGATATTATCAACAGTCGCTCCACGAAAGGCGTAAATACTCTGCGCATCATCGCCTACTACACAAAGGTTTTGTTTACTATTATCATACAAAGTGAGCTTTTTTAGAATCGCATACTGCAAGTAGTTGGTATCCTGAAACTCATCTACTAAAATGTATTTAAATTTCTTGCGGTACTTATCTAACACATCGTCGGGATTGAGATGTAGCAAATAGTATAATTGAAATAATAAATCATCAAAATCCATTGCGCCTGCTTTCTTGCAGCGAATGGTATACTTTTTATATATTTCGTGGATGTACGGACGCTTATTAGCTCGATCGGCAATCATTAGTTCCTCCATTTGAGGATAAGCCTTTGGCGTAATCAAATTACTCTTGGCTGAAGATATTCTAGAATAGATCGCATTGACATTATAAATATCTGGACTCAAATTCATGTCCTTAATCACTGCTTTCAATAAGCTCTTTGTATCATCCGTATCGTAGATCGTAAAATTAGAAGGATAACCAATTTTCTCTGCCTCCACCCTTAGTATCTTCGCAAAAGTAGAGTGAAAAGTACCTGCCCATACTTGGTTGGCTTTGCCTCCTACCACCTTAGAGATCCGTTCTTTCATCTCTCTTGCCGACTTATTGGTAAAGGTCAAGGACAAAATTTGCCAAGGCAATACGCCTTGCTCTATTAGGTAAGAAATCCTAAAAGTCAATACCCTAGTTTTTCCTGATCCTGGACCTGCTACGACTAAGACAGGTCCTTCGGTAGTCGTTACGGCTGCTCGCTGAACATCATTTAATTCTTCTAAGTAATTCTGCATATTTTTGTAATCAGTTGTTGATTTTCTCTGCCGTTTTGAGATTAAGGAATGAGGAAATAATAACTTCGTCTATTTGCACGCTTTATTAATCCCTCACTCCCAAGTCTAAAATTTACCATTGACTGTCAAACTTCTGCAAATTTAAGCATAAAACTAGTTTAAACATGGATATAAGAGCCGCCATATTACAAGAACATTCTAAGAAACAGGCCTTACTGATTGCAAATTATATTAGCAGCAACCAAGAGCGCTTCGATCAGTTGATGCACTTATTCCTTACGGATGAATATCGAGTTGTCCAACGAGCTGCTTATGCAGTGAGTCACTGTGCCGATCGACATATAGAAATGGTTTATCCACATTTGCCTGCTATGGTGGAATATCTAAAAGATCGAAGTACCCACATCGCCACAAGAAGAAATATTGTTCGAATTTTATCTCAAATAGATGTACCAGAGCCCCTAATGGGGAATGTAGCAACGCTTTGTTTTGATTTTTTAATAGATCCCAAAGAGGCGGTAGCAGTAAAAATCTATTCGATGGAAGTCTTGTACCAATTGACATTAAAAGAACCCGACTTACAAAATGAATTGATATTAGTAATAGAAGAAAATATGATTCATGGTTCAGCAGGCATACGATCTAGAGGCAGAAAAGTATTGAAGCGATTGGACAAATTAGGCTTATTATAGCTAATAGGTAAAGAATGCTTTTTTATGGGCAAAAAAAAAGCCGTGCATCCCTGCACGGCTTTTTTACAACAAATTATAATCCCATGAACATATCCAAAATTAATTCTTTAGTTCGTATATATATTGAGTAGAACTGTTATCTGGTTGGTAGCTCACTTCTTTTGGTGAGCAGGTTCAAAAAGTTTCGAGCGCGCTAAGTTTCAAAAATCCCACTAATTGAAACTTAGCGCTTACGAAAATCCCATGAACATATCCTAAAATTATTAGCTAATTCTTTTAATCAGCTTTAAGAGGTTTTTAAGTCCCTCTTAATTACATTACAAAGATGCAAGTGTTTATCTCTTTTCCAAAGTACAAAATACACTTTTTGTGAAATTTATTTTTATTATAAAAAACAGAAATGACAACTTAATTATTTGATAGTCAGAATTTTAATTAAAAAACAAAAATCAATTTGTGATTTAAAACAAAATTAAAAAAGATTATTTTTCTTTAAAAAAGGATGATTTTTTTATTCTTTTTAACATAATACCCCTTCTTTTCCTTTAGAAAAACACTTCATTTCCTATAGTGTGTAGGATCACACTACACAAATGCGGAAATCAAAGCACCCATCAACATGCTAATTAGCAACCAATAAGAGAAATGTAGCAATACATATCCTTTTCCTCTATTATCCACGAAGGCAGAAAAACTGATAAATGGCAAGGCAAAAAGAAAAGCATTGATTGCTCCATGAAGTACCCCATGACCAAAGTGTCGATGTTTTTGTCCGTATTCTGCTAAGAATTCTTCTACGACTTGTTTGGACGACTCCTTTCCCATCATTATATCCGTAAAGAATAATTCGTAAAAGCCCAATTGATGAATGATTAGATTCATATACCCATAAACCAATGCGACACTTAATATAAAAGCTATAACGATTTTATAAATACTCCAATCTAAAACGGAATTAGTAGAGAAGCCTGCCCATCGGGTAAATGGCGCTTTCGGATGGTACCAAATAAATGCAGTAATCAATGGAATAAAGGAAATGAGTGCAAAGGCAGTGTAATTAAGATTCATAGTAAAGGAAAGAGTTAAAGAATTTCTTAGATAAGGTAAGGCCAAAAAAAAAGCCGTACATCCCTGTACGGCTTTTTTACAACAAATTATAATCCCATGAACATATCCAAAATTATTTCTTAGTTCATTTTATATATAGTGTGTGAACTGTCTTTTTAGTGGCTCGCGCTTTCAGCAAGCAGGTTCAAAAAGTTTCGAGCGCGCTAAGTTTTAAAAATCCCACTAATTAAAACTTAGCGCTTACGAAAATCCCATGAACATATCCTAAAATTATTAGCTAATTCTTTTAATCAGCTTTAAGAAGAATTTTTAAGTCCCTCTTAATTACATTACAAAGATGCAAGCATTTATCTCTTATCCAAAATACAAAATTGCCTTTTTGTGAATTATATTTTACTGATTATTCAATAATTCAAAAGCATAAATTACTCTTAATCAATGTTTTAATTTTATT
>CALJIY010000156.1 GCA_937973945.1 uncultured Saprospiraceae bacterium
CCAAACTGATCGAAATCTTTAATGTCTTTAAACTTTTCCTCGTAGGCTGCGGGAATCTCCATGCGATAGGCCTTACCAAATTCTTTATCTAAAGCAGATTGAATCGTATTCTTACGATATTCACTAGTCCTAAAAGCTTGCTTGACTTTGCTCTTGTTCGTCTTTATCTCATAATCATCGAAGTTACCGAAGGCATTAAAAAATAGGTTGAACAAACCATTCGTCTTAGCGGGCTGCGGTTTAAGGTCAGGATTATGTCTTTTAAACTTACTAGATAAAACCTGTCCAGCATTGATTTTTATATTGTAATCAAATTCATTTTCAAAAGAATGATCGCCACTCAATAACATATTCATCGCATTGGTTTGAATCAACATAACCGGAATATAGATCCGTTGATTTTTAATCTCAAACCAGTTGCGCATATCCACAAATTTGATCCTTCTTAGATCATCTACTTTGACATAAGAAGAGAAATCTTCCAACATACCAAAGTTATTTAATTCCCCATCTTTAGCTGTTACGTCTGCTAAAACGCGCAGATCATCATAAGAAAAATTACCTGCTTTATCCCATCTAGAAGAGATGGCCATTTTGGTACTTAGCGTGCCTTCTAGGTTTTTATAACTCAAGACTTCCTGGCCAAAATCCTCCATTTGTCGAAACAATTCCTTCGCAATAATGTCATTACAAATTACATTGGCTTTTAGACTAGTTGCCTCATCAAAATAAGCCGTTCCATCCATATCAATTGTACCGCCCATCATATCTTGAACTTCCCCTACAATACTCATTTCTCTATTTCTAAAACTAAGCTCTCCTGTAAAAGATTCGCCTTCTACCTCATTGTAATTAAAGGCATCGATATCTACCGCAAAGGTGCCATTTAGAAAATTTGTTAGATACTCTCGTTTTTCGGTTTGCTCCTCTTGCAAAGAATCTACTATAGCCCCTTTGGCCACTAATTCTTCTTCTTCTAGTTTAAGATTTACCGCCGTTAGTAGGCGATCCAAGTCGATCTCTCTAGCTTTTAATTGAGCATTGAACTTCAGTTCTGCATCTTTACTATTAATAGAATCTGCTAATAAAACAGGAATCACATTGGAGAAAGAACCGTCAAAAAGTATCTCTGATCCAGCACCTTCTAGTTTTATATTAGCCACTCTGAGTTGATTATCTTTCATGGCGACGACTCCTCTATCGAGCGTCAAGGTTTCATCATTAACCGTAATAGAAGCATCATCAAATTCTATTTCCCCACTTGCATATACCTTGTGAATTCGAGAAGTCCGAATCATGTCTTCATAATTACCATTGACATGAATATTTCGGAATTCCATTTCCCCGTCTCCCTCTTGGATATAGTCCATTCCCATAAATTCATAGATGGATTCAACGGGTAAAGTACCATTTAAATCCAGTTGAATATGCGGACTTTTTAAATTTCTTACTTTTAGTTTAGACTCGATTAATTCTCTATTAAAATAGCCTTTAAAATTATTGATCTCCAGCACAGCATCGTTTCCGGAAGGAGATTTGCCATTTTTAAAACTTGCTGCAAAAGAAACATCCTTGAGCGAACTGCTCATTTCATCATGCTCTATACGACCATCGACTAAGCCAAAATTAAAATCAACAGCAGGGGTTTCTGTAGCATTCATTCTTCCCTTTACCAAAATATCAAAATTGAAGTTTCCGCTACTAGAGAAGCCTTCTAAATACTCGTATTCTTCTGGCATTAACTGTATGACGGATTCTAAACTTCCACTCTTATTGTTCACGACGAGATCAAAATTAGTTCCTTTGGCTAGTTCCTGTACCGTTCCTTTAATATCAAAATCATTCTGGTCTACCGTTAAAATAACATCTTGAAACTCATACAGCCCATTATTTAGATCAACATATATTTTAGCATTATATCCCAATTGTTTTCCAACTAGATATCGTTTAGCGTCTAATTCTACAAAGTTAGATTCAATCGTGGCATCACTAGTTAAAGAAAATTCGTCACTATCAAACTCTCCCGTAAAAAAGGCATTTTGCAAGAGCAGCTTCATCTCCTGCTTAGACTGTCGATCTATATAAATCAACTCCATATTATTTAAGGTAGCTTCCTTTAGGGATAAAGAAAAGTCAGCACCCGTCATGGCAGCCTCCTCTGTTTCACTTTCTTTAGTAATCAGAAAATTAGCTTTTCCACTTCGATCTATTTCTACAAATAAAGCCCCATTTTCAATGATTACATTTCCGATATTTAAATTAGAGCGCAGTAGGCCTAATAAACCAATGTTGAAAGACATGGTCTCTGCTTCTAATAATAAATTTTTACGCTTATCAGGTACCTGTACCTTATTTAGGCGGGCTGATACATAGGGAAAGCCTTTTAGTAAAGACAGTTCGAAGTCTTCTACCTCAATATCATGCACCAACTCATTATTAATAGCAGAAATTAATTGTTGCCCTATTTGTTTTTCAAAAGCAACCGCAATGCCTATAGAAGCGATTAAGACAATGGCAAAAATGAGTAGAATCCAGAGCAGTATCTTTTTCATAGTTTGTTTCTATTGGATATTTACACTACTGGACATTTTTGATGAGCAGAGAACCGAGAGTAGAGAATAGAGACAGGTTTCGTCTAAAAAATGACGAAATTTCGTTGTTTCTTCAAACGAAATACGTCTCTATTCTCTCTTCTCTGCTCTCTGTTCTAAACAAAGTAGTGCATTGGATATTAATTTCCGACCCATATCTCGGTAAGAATCAATTAGATAGGTAAAAATAACGCATTTTGATAGGGGTTTTGGTGTGTTCAAGGAATAATATTTATAGTTTTTTCACAAATTATACTTGCATTGT
>CALJIY010000157.1 GCA_937973945.1 uncultured Saprospiraceae bacterium
TTACTTATGAGGTAACACTAAGTGATCAATTTTGTGCAGCAACTGATACCTTACAAGTAACCGTAATTGATCCAGAAAGCTTACCTTGTGCTGCCCAATTACCGAGTGCTTTCACTCCTAATAACGATGGTCGTAATGATACCTATGGAATTAGTAATTCGGTTGTTCTGGAAGATAAATTAATTACCTTTGAGATATTCGACAGATGGGGCGGTAGAATTTTTTCTACCACAGATCCTAAAGAAAAATGGGATGGAAGATTTAATAATAAGGAACTAAATCCAGGGGTTTTGTTGTATAGAGTAAGATATTTATGTGGAGACGAGGAGAAAATCGATATGGGCAGTCTTACGCTACTTCGATAATTTCTGAAGTTGTCTTAGAATGTAGTTTAGAGGCGAAAATTTGTAGTGTGATGTTGTGAAAACTAGTTTTTTAAATTGCATAGCAGGGCTATGGAACTTAAAAAAGTCGTTCTCAGGTTCTTACAATATAGATTTGTAGACCTGAAATACATTTTTTTAAACAACTTCTCTGTAAAGTTGTCTAAAACAAGAAGGTTTTAGAGGTGACATTAGTAGATATTTCAGTCTTAATTAAAAACACGTCCGTACGAATTAATACCCTATAAATATCGTTCAATAAAATATCGTTCATGAAAACTCAATCTATCCTTTGCTTATTAGTTGTTTCGTTTTTATTCGCTCAATGCCATTCACATGAGGCGGAAACGACTACAAATGTAGGCACTTCAGCAGTCAAAGCCATATCTGATAAAGCAACGGAGGCAAAAGAAGCAAGTGCAGCAGCGACTAAAGTCATAGCAGATAAAGCGATGGAGGCGAAAGAAGCGGTACAGACAAATGTAGCACCCACAGCGGAGTCGATCAAAGAAAAGGTAAAAGAAGTGACGCCTACCTTGGTATCAGCAAAAGCAAGTGCGGAGGAAAAGGTGATCGCCGTAAAGGAAAAAGCAGTAACTGCAGTTAAGGAAGTTACTAAAGAAGCCGATAAACCTGTTGTTAAAAAAGCAGCTACTAAACCTAAGAAAAAGAAGAAAAAAACTAGACCAGTTATAAAGTTTGAAGCACTATCTTACGGATTTGGAAAAATAAAGCAGGGCGAAATTGTCAAACATGATTTTAAATTTAAAAATGTCGGTAATGCGCCTCTTGTTATAAAAAAAGTAGATGTCAGTTGTGGATGTACCTTTCCGAGCTATCCATTTATACCCATTGAACCTGGAAAAGAGGGAACAATTGGTATAACTTATGATAGTAAAAATAAAGCAGGCCGCCAAAAACCAGTGATTACGGTGGTCACAAATGGTAGTCCAAGGACACTTAAATTAAATCTAGAAGGGTACGTAGAATAGACTTTCTTCTACCTAAAGTAGCACTGCCAATTTTTTAAAAATTGGCAGTGCTACTTTGCAAAAATTAAGCATATCATATTGCATTCCATTTAATAATCTCTCTAAACTATAACGGTATAAACATCCAAAATTAATCCAGAATATATCCAAACGAAATTGAAGAAGTACCCGACAACTGTATCGCCACAAACACTAATTGAAGAAAGTAAAAAATACTTACAGACCTACCAATTAGACGAAGCCTTATCTATTATCAATCGTTCCTTATTACAAAGTCAATTGAGGGAAGGATCAGACCTTTCTTTGAATGGACAAATCGTATGGTGCAAAATTCTTTTGACCAAAGGTCGTTTTTCAGGAGATGAAGCTGCCTCTAAATTAGCCTTAAATAAATTAGAGGACTGTCAACAATTATTTACTGCTTCTAATAACAGTGCTACCCTACCACTTCCCCTAATGGGTTTACTTTCTAAAGCGCATTTTCAATTAAACGATACCACAAAAGCACAACAATTAGCTCAGCAATTATTATTGTTTAGTAAAACAACTCAATACATCATTGGACAAATTGAGGCCTATAATCTATTGGGGCAAATCACTTTGTCAAAGCAACTTCCTTCCAGGGCATTGGCTTATGCAAGGAAGGCTCAAGAATTGTTAATTCAAGATGCACAAATAGTAGACCCTCCAGTATTGGCAGTGAACTATGAATTGCTATGTGATATTTTTCTATACCAAAAAGAATATAAACAGGCAGCTATATATGCTCGAAAATTATTACAACTTACCCAAAAGAATGTCTTATTAAAAGAGGAGCATATAAAAGCACATATTACCTTAGGCATTTGTGCTATTTCTCAAGATAATCATACGATCGCACTATCCTCTTTATTGCAAGCAAAAGAACTAGCAACAGCTATTGGACAAAAACCGTTAATAGCTGATTGTTTACTTCACATCGCCATTTTATATAACAAAGTCCGTTATACACAAGGTGCATTAAATTGTCTTGAGACTATTGCTGATAAGTATGAGGGTATCATCAGAGACAAGGCTACTCAATTACTATTTCAAAATACTTGGGGGCAAACATTCTATGATGCTCATCTTTTAGAAGATGCCAAAAAGCATTTTGACATGGTACAACAATTGGCTAATCCAATGATGGATAAGCAAGCACATATTATCGCTTTAGTACATCTTAGCGCTATTCACACGGCAAAGAAAGAGTTTAAAAAAGCATTGCTCTTAGCTAAGAAAGCTAATGAACAAATCGAGGATGCTCGAGAAGAACTAACAGGACAGGCATTAAACTTAATCAATTTAGGGAATATTCACTATCAATTAGGAAAGTTTAGTGAAGCGATTAAATTGACTAGTAGAGGTATTGCTACTGCCAAAAGACAGCGAGAAGAACACAATGAAACTAGAGGTTATCAAATCATGTCTCTAATATTTCAGAAGCAAAAGAACTATAAAAATGCCTTACTCTATCAAATGATTTATACTAAGTTCTTTGAAGACTTTTTCCAAAGAAATGAAAGGCAAGTGCTTAGTAATTTTGAAGCTACATTTAAGATTCAGGCATTGAAACGAAAACATAAGTAAGGGGGCTTTACGATATTGATCATCAAAACATCACTTTTCACCCCGTTTACAGATATAGGCAACAAGCAAAAGGCTTGGTAGCAATGCTACCAAGCCTTTTACTTGTTATCTATGAGTCTGTGTCAAATTTACCTTGACACTTGATCTTTCACCTATATTCCTCTATAATAATTAATTACAGAAGAATAAGTGCTGTTCTTTTCTAACTCAGGTACGTATTTAAATAAAAGATCGTGCTTTTCGTAGTCCTCCTCCAAAGCATTTGCCAAAATATTGACCGCTTCTTTATCCTTACCTACTTTATACAGACAGGCAACTCTGCAGTAAGATAGCTCCTCCCCAACAGCATGTCGCTCTCCATCATCTAATACATCTAAAGCTTCTTCATAATAACCAACATTAAACAAGAAAGAGGCAAATTGAACCCATATGGTGGTCTGTTCTGGAGCCAATACCGCTGCTTTGTCAAAGCATTGATAGGCACTATCGTATTTTTCTAACTTATAGTAGACAGAACCAAGTGCGGCATAATATTCTTCTCTTCTATTATCTAAACCTATCGCTTGCTTGAAGTAGGGAATAGCATTGGACCACTTTTCCATCGCATACATGCACTCGCCCAGACTAAAGTATACCTCATCATTATAAGGATCTAGTTCTATTGCTTTTTTGAATAATTCAACAGCAGTATCTGTATTTCCTTGATATTGATAACATAGTCCAATATGATATAATAAATCTCCATCAGGCATAATATGCTCTAAAGCTTCTTCATAACATTCTAATGCTTCTGAATAGTCTTTATTCTCTAATAAAATTGCCCCTCGTTCCTTATAGGCCCACTTGAAGGTTTTATCAATGATATAAGCATATTCGAAAGCCTCAATAGCTTCCGGTCTATCCCCTAAGATAGACTTTGCAAGACCTAAATGAAACCAAGCCAAATGAGAATATGGGTCTTGATCGATTAGATAATTGAATAGATCCACACTTTCCTGGTATTTATCACTAAATTCTACACACAATCGTATTCTACTGAATACATCTTCATGTCTAGGATTTAGCAACAAAGCCTCTTTCCAAACCTCAAACATAGATTCATAATCTTGCTGATGCTCATACAATAAGCCTTCACAATAATAAGTATCTGATAATTCTTGTTTGCTAGAGACTGGCAAGAACGTTCTAATCTCATGAATCACTTCAAATGCTTCCTCAAAAGCTCCCTTCCAACCATACAACTGAGATTTAAGTAATTTAATACCTAAAGTCTGTGGGGAAAGAGATTCTGCTTTTTGGATGGCAGCTAAAGCATCTTGCAAAAAAAGTGGATTATGGCTGTATAACGATAATAATTCTGCTTTCTTGAAATATAATTCCGCAGAATAATTATGTTGGACCAATGCGGTCTCCACTGCCGACAGAGCTGACTCGATTTTTTTAGTACTTTGGTAGTAATTAACGATATCCAAAAATACCGCTTCCTCGTAAAATACTACCGCTTCTTTTTGTGACATATCCTCATACTTCAAAATCAGCTCAATTAGGGTTTGTTGTTTATTATAGTTCTGTCTTTTCATAGAAGTAGTTGCTTGTTATTTCTTAGATAAAGATACACCAAAACCGTTCATTAATTCCACTACTTTTTGAAAATTTTTTTATGATATTAGTATTTTTAATTTTTATTGGATTTGACTTTTAGCGCTCAAAGAATTGCCTGTCAATATTTTACAAATATTAATTGCTATAAATTTTCAATTTAAAAATGTTCTTTTTTTTTAAAATCGATAAAGAACTTGTAATATTCAATTGCTTTTGGATTTTGGTATATTCATTAAGATTAATATCAAAACGAAATTCTCCTAAATTACCAATCACAGTGTTTCATATATTCAATTTGTGACATTTATTTGATCATATATATGATTAATATTGACATGAAACCTGGATTACTCCCCTATAATTTAGACCAAATACTTCCCTAATTTCACACTACGTGTCTACACATAGTTAGAATAAATAGAAGCCTAACAGAAGTTTTCCTATAATCACTGTTAATAAATGTTGAAAATGGTTATTTTTGGTAGTAGACTTGGTCCCCCCAATACTAAGTCGTACATATGACGTTCTAAAACTACACAAAACATAATTTTAACTATGAGATCTAATTGGATTAATAGAATAATCACGATCGCGTTATTTGGCTTATTTGCCTATTTTTTTTACAATGCTTATAAGCATTATAAAACGGTAGCCAACCAACAGCCTAATCGCCCATCCGTAAGTCAGACCCTTAATGAAATTGGAAATGGGAAGGAAGCAACCCTAGAAGAAGAGGATGCTTATGATGAAGACGATAACTATGACTTATCAGCTGATAAAGCGATTTCTAGCATCAAAGAGGGGGTTAGCTCAACGGGAGCAGCGGTTGCTGGAGGGGCAGCGGCGGCAGGTGCGGCACTTAAAAACGGTATGGATAAAACAGGAAGTGTGATTGTAGGAAGTGGCGAAGCTATTAAAGAAGGTGTTAGCAATACTGGTGCAGCTCTAAAAGAAGGCGGGGCAGCCTTAAAGGAGAAAGCTAGTAAGTATATACCTACTGATCCATCTATCAATGATTTAGTCGCCCTAAAAGAAGCGGAGGCACAGAAAATGGAAGAATCAGAAGCTAGGACTAATGCTAATGATGGTACTCAAAATAATGTAACTACTTATAACAGTACTGCTGCTGGCCCTTATCTAGTAGTAGCGGGCACTTTCCGACAAATGATTAACGCAGAACAAGAGTTGGCTAAATTGAAGAAAAAGGGATATGATAATGCTTCTATCGCTAAATTTAATAATTCTGCCTATGCGTCCTTAATTGTCGATCGATTTAATACTTCTTCGGAAGCGAAGCAATATGTGAAAAGTTTGAAAAATAAGGGAATGGATGCTTATGTGCATAAAAAGCGATAACTATTTTCCCCAGGAGATAAGTTTTCAATGATGAATGATGAATAACCAATAGGACGTAGATACTGGATTTTCAACATTGTGGATTCATCATTTCTTATTGAGCATTTACCCCATAAGGATATAAGAAAAGGGGTTGACGAATACGTCAACCCCTTTTCTTATTCTAGAACTGTGTTTAAGATTTATTCTTCTTCTAAGCTAATAACAAATCCATTCACTCCTTTCTTCTTGGCATGTTTTTGATAGCTTTTAGCCGTTTCCGCATCAGGGAAGGGGCCTAATATCACTTTAAAATTAGGTGATTTCACACCTGGCTCAATATTTAATAATATGTTTTTAAACCATTTGCCTTGTAGAGTAGCTACTTGTTTTAATGCATTAGAATAACTGGATAGAGAAGCTACTTGCACGCCGTATGCTGCATTTTTAGGTTTCGTCAGTTCTATCTTATACAAACCATACTGATTATAATCTTTAGCTGTTACCATTTCAAATGCTTCTGACTCCTCCGCAGCTGTTTTCTTAGCTGGAACATATGTTGATTTTGGCTTGGCTGTTGTTGTTTTACCTTTAGGTTTAAACACTTCTGCTTCTTTCACGGCTGGTTTAGGCGTAGTTTTCGGCTTCGCTTTAGGTACCTCTACCTTTGGTCTTGCTACTGGCGGGGATGTTTTAGGATCTGTGGTGGTCGTTCTTGTTGTCGTTTTTGCTGGCACTTTCGCTTTCGCAGCTACCGCTCTACCCTTTCCGAGTACATCTAACTTAATATTAGCCGTCCCATCTTTTCTAATGCCCAAGACCTCTGCTGCTTTCCCAGATAGATCTAGAATTCGTCCTTTGAAATAAGGTCCTCTATCATTAATGGTTACATCTACTGTCTTTTTAGTATCTAGTCTAGTAACCCGCACTTTTGTTCCCATAGGTAAGCTCTTATGGGCTGCTGTCAATAGATTTTTATCATAGCGTTGTCCACTAGCTGTTTCCCCTCCTTGATATTCATCTCCATAATAGGAAGCGATACCGTATTCCGATTCTTGGGCGTAAACCGTTGTCAAACAAAAGCATAGTAATAGAACGAAAACGTTTTTTTGCAATATTATTCTCATAGCCAATTTTTTATAGGAATTCTAAGAAGTTGTTTAAGAATGCAGTTTAGCGGCGAAAATTTGTAGTGTGGGGTTCTGAGGACTAGTTTTTAAAGTTGCATAGCAGGCTATGGAACTTTAAAAAGTCGTTCTCAGGTTCTTACAATACAGATTTGCAGACCTGAAATACATTTTTAAACAACTTCTAAGTCAAAATTACCAAATAGTCTAGTAAAACACAATTAGAACGTTTTACCATATGTCTTTTAGTATGAGGGAGTTAAAAGAATGTCTTGAACTAGAATAGAG
>CALJIY010000158.1 GCA_937973945.1 uncultured Saprospiraceae bacterium
GAAGCCTGGACCAATACCAACGCTGTTATTAACTATGTCAAAGACGATCGAATAGATTATTGTTTTGAATTTGATTTGGCTTGGAATATACAACAGGCAGTGAATGAGAGTAGGGTAGATAATCTCTATGCCCAAGTACAAAAGATGTACAACATTTATCCCCATTTGCAATACGGGACTTTTTTGGCCAACCATGACCAAAATAGAATTTTTGATACCTTTAATAAAAGTGAGTCCAAAATTAAATTAGCCGCTGCACTGTATCTTACCTTACCAGGAATCCCATATCTATACTATGGAGAAGAAATTGGGATGAGTGGCGTAAAGCCAGATGAAGATATTCGTCGTCCTATGCAATGGGATAATACAACACATGCAGGATTTACAACGGGGACGCCTTGGCGAGGCATACCAGGTTCTTTTTCTACTTATAATGTAGCCAAGGAGACAACAGACCCTTCCTCTTTATTAAGTACTTACAGAGATTTGATTCATTTACGGAATCAAGAAAAGGCTTTACAAAAGGGAACGTATGAAGCTGTAGCCAGTGAGGAAACTAAGGTTTTCGCTTTTGTAAGACAGTATGAAGGAGAGGAGGTATTGGTAATTCACAATATGGGAACCTCTGTGATAAGAGACCCCAAATTAAGCTGGGACTACGCCACGCTTTCTAATGGAAACAGAATGCTTTTAGATCTATTATCAGATGCTGCGCCAATTTCTGTAACGATTGCCAATCAACAAATGACCATTCCAATAACGCTAGCTGGCAGATCAACGAATGTATTTAAATTAACACAGATCGTTTCGACGGAGTCTATTAATACCCAGAGTACTTTAGGTATCTATCCTAATCCAGTGCAAGATCAATTGACCATCGTTGCCAAAACACCAATTCAAGAAACGCTTCCATATCAAGTGGTCGATATACAAGGAAAGATATTGGAAAGTGGACTGCTTGATTTAAGGAATACCACGACTACTATTTCTACAAGTAAACTGTCTACAGGTTGGTATCAATTATTGTTATTCAGTAGGGAAGGGGTAGAGCGAGTTCCTTTTGTTAAGAACAGGAATTAAGTAGTCAACTTTAAAGTTCTTCTAAAAATCCTTATGAAAAAAACAATATTTCTTTTTCTTCTTGCTGTTACCAGTACAGTTGTAGCTCAAGTTCAATTTAGTGAAAACTATTACACTTCCAATATTCGTAACTGGGACTTATTACTATGAATTGATTGATACCGAAGGGAAGTCTTTGGAGAAAGGGAAACTTGTTAAGGTGATGGAGTAGTGATCGTCGAGTTTACAACCCTAGACGATCCTAATTCAAGTCGCTCACGACCTATGGAACGCATCTAATACAGGTGACCAAAAATAATCCGTGTATCTACGAAGTAGATCCGTGTTGAATTATGCCAATACAGCAGACAATAAAAAAGCCTTCATCACAAAGTGATGAAGGCTTTTTTATATCTAATAGTCAAAATCATAAGTCTGACCCCTGACAATGAAATGGTCTGACATCTGACCTCTATTTTTAACCTCTAGCCGCAGCTGCTTTCTTAGCAAAAGAGCTTTTCTTCTTCTGTTCTTTAGGCTCTATTTCATCCGTCAAATCTGCCATAATTGGAGTGGCAACGAAGATAGAAGAATAAGTACCCACGATGATACCAATCAATAAAGCAAAGGCAAAACCTCGGATACTACCACTACCGAAAATGAATAGCATTGCTACCACAAATAAAGTAGTTAAAGAAGTAATAACCGTTCTACTCACAGTAGAGTTGATCGCCATATTGATAATCTCTGTCTTAGACTTATTGGTATAAGCATTCATGTACTCTCTAATACGGTCAAATACAACCACTGTATCGTTAATAGAGTAACCGATCACCGTAAGGATAGCGGCGATAAATGCCTGGTCTAATTCTAATGGGAATGGAACAAAGCCCCATAGTAAAGAGAATAGACCCAATACAATTAACGTATCATGGAATAAGGCTGCAACCGCACCCGCACTATATTGCCATTTGTTGAATCGTAAGAAGATATACAAGAAGATCAATAATAGCGCGAAAATCGCTGCATAGATCGAACTCTGCTTAATATCATCTGCGATCGTTGGTCCTACCTTACTAGAGCTAATTACTTTAGTACCACTAGAATTAGGTGATTTGAAATCATCCAAACTAGCCGTAACGCCCATTGTAGCCAAGCCTTCATGCAACTTCGCCATTACTTGGTCTGCTGCCTGCTCATCTGTTTCATTTACTAAGTAATCTGTAACAATAGCAAAAGTATTATCAGTATCTACTTCTTTTACAACTGGCTCTGATCCGAAAGGCGTAGCTAATGCTTGTCTAATTTGATCTGCAGAAACATTACCATCTTGGAATTGTACATTGTAAGAGTAACCACCACTGAAATCAACTCCTAAATCAAAACCTCTAGTCAACATAGAGCCAATACCAGCTATTAACAATACCCCAGAAATTACATAAGCCATCTTTCGCTTACCTAACCAATCAATGTTAAGGTTTGCAAAAGCATTTTTAGAGAAGCCAGTCCAGAAAGATAAGTTATTGCCTTTGTCTACTGTCCACCAGTCAATCATTAAACGACCAACTAATACCGCAGTGAATAAAGAAGATAACACACCGATAATTAATACCACTGCGAATCCTTTAATTGGACCGATACCGAAGTAAGATAAAACGATCGCTGTTAAGATCGTCGTTACGTTCGCATCAATGATCGCAGAGTAAGAATGTTGGAAACCATCAGAGATAGAAGAAAGTATAGACTTTCCTTCTCTCAATTCCTCTCTAATTCTTTCGTAGATGATCACGTTCGCATCAACCGCCATACCAATCGTTAAGATGATACCAGCGATACCAGGTAAAGTTAAAACCGTACCTAAAGATGCCAATGCACCGAATACAAAGAATAAGTTTAATAATAAAGCGATGATAGAAACGATACCACCAGTTCCATAATAAAAGATCATGAACGCTAATAATAATCCGAATCCAACGATCAAAGAAGTGATACTTCTTCTGATATTATCAGAACCCAAAGATGGGCCGACTACTTGCTCTTGGATAATTTCTGTCTTAGCAGGTAACTTACCAATTTGAAGAATACTTGCTAAATCATTTGCTTCTTGTGTAGAGAAGTTACCAGTGATTTGCGTATTACCTCCTAAAATTGGATTGATTACTCGTGGAGCAGAATATACTTTTTCATCTAAAACGATGGCAACTTCTCGGTTGCTATTTTGAGCAGCTTTGGTGGTCATTTCCCCCCAAGCTTTAGCACCTGTGTTGTTCATCATTAGCGATACAGCCATTTCTCCTGTTTGTGGATCTGGCGTTGCTCTAGCATCCGTTACGACATCCCCTTCTAATGGTGGCTTTGTGCTTCCTCTTCTAGTTTTTACAGCATATAGCTCATAATTACCAGTAGACTTGCCATCTTCATCATTGCTAGGCTTTGCAGACCAACGGAATTTAACATCCTTTGGGAATAA
>CALJIY010000159.1 GCA_937973945.1 uncultured Saprospiraceae bacterium
TTTGGAAATGGCTTAGATTGCCAAGGAGCGACGGGAGCAACTGGCGCGACAGGCGCAACAGGTCCACAAGGTCCAGCAGGAAATAACGGTGCAGTTGGCGCAACGGGCGCAACAGGTCCACAAGGCCCAGTTGGTCCGATGGGAGCTACGGGTGCAGTTGGCGCAACGGGCGCAACAGGTCCACAAGGTCCAGTTGGTCCAATCGGAGCAACAGGAGCTACAGGCGCAGTTGGTGCAACGGGAGCTACAGGTGCAACTGGTGCAACAGGAGCTACAGGTGCAACTGGTGAGCAAGGTCCAGCGGGTCCAGCAGGTTCAGCGGGTGCGGCAGGAGCTCAGGGTCCGGTTGGTCCAGTAGGAGCTACAGGAGCAGTTGGTCCAACGGGCGCAACAGGAGCAGCAGGAACAGCATGTTGGGATTTAAATGGAAATGGTGCATTAGATGCAAACGAAGATAAGAACAATGATGGCTTTGGAAATGGCTTAGATTGTCAAGGAGCAACAGGTGCTACAGGTGCTACAGGCGCAACTGGCGCGACGGGAGCAACAGGTCCACAAGGTCCAGTTGGAGCTACAGGTGCAACGGGAGCGGCAGGAGCTAACGGCGCAGCTGGTGCTACAGGAGCAACAGGTCCACAAGGACCAGTTGGACCGGCAGGTGCAGGTGCTCAAGGTCCACAAGGACCAGCAGGACCAGCAGGACCAGCAGGTGCTCAAGGACCAGTTGGACCGGCAGGTACAGGTGCTCAAGGTGCTCAAGGCCCACAAGGTCCAGCAGGTCAAAATGGTGCACAGGGTGCTCAAGGCCCACAAGGTCCAGCAGGCCCGGCAGGTGCTAATGGCCAAAATGGTGCTCAAGGTGCTCAAGGCCCACAAGGCCCTAAAGGAGATACAGGCGCACAAGGTCCTAAAGGTCTTGACGGTGACGGAAGAAACGGTGCTGATGGAAAAGATGGAGTTGACGGAAAAGATGGTGCAGTAGGTCCACAAGGTCCTAAAGGTCCACAAGGAGATGCAGGCGCACAAGGTCCTAAAGGAGATACGGGCGCAGCAGGAAAAGATGGAGTTGATGGAAAAAATGGTACTAACGGAAAAGATGGAGTTGACGGAAAAAATGGTGCTGATGGTGCGACAGGTGCAATAGGTCCTAGAGGTCCAAAAGGTACAACTGGTGAAACTGGTGCACAAGGCCCACAAGGTCCAGAAGGTCCTAGAGGCTTAACAGGAGCTACAGGTTTAACAGGCGCACAAGGAATGAAAGGAGAGACTGGTCCACAAGGTCCTAAAGGAGATGCAGGTCCAGAAGGTCCTAGAGGTCCTAAAGGTGCTGGTGTTGGAGCTACAGTTGGAAACTTCACTATTCCAGCTTGGACTGGTGCTAGTGCTGGTCAGTCAGGTACTTTCACAGATGCTAACTTTGGTCAAGTAACTTGGACTATTAAGAATGTTGGAGGTGGTGATGCAAGTGGTAATGCTTGCATGCAGGTTGAATACACATTCTCTGATATTGGTGCTGATGTAGTTACTGCTTTTATTCAGGAAATGAATACAAGAAGTGGAGCAGCTGGTAAAGTAGGATTAGCTTGTAACTTAGCAGGAAACGTTTCTGGTAATTCAATGACAGTGAATTGCGTAAGAGCAGATGCTAGTGCAGGATGGTCTAGTACTTACAGCTTGTTAGTTTCAATCTTTCATTAATATTAAATAAGTCATGAGGAAGTCTTTAGGTAACTACGGTTACCTAAAGCTTCTAACTTCAAGACTTTTATTTATATAAGAAAACTACCTTTAGCAAGGGGTGTAATCCCTTAATAAAGGTCTAAATTAAATTATGTTGAAAGCAAAAGGATTTATAATTAATTTGGTCTTGGTAACGGTGTGTACTTTTGTTACTGGTCAAATCCTACATGCTCAACTCCATACGCTTAGTAATTTACATGTCTCAGGTAATACGTCTTTTACGATTCCTGGTTCTTTAAATTTTGCTAATGCAAATGGTGCTTTACCTGGATCTATATCCACGGCAAAGGCAGGGGCAAAAGGATTTATTAACTTCGCAGAAGGAAGTGACTGGACAGGAGCATCTGATGCACAGTTTATCAATGGCTATGTTAAGGTACTTCATGATAATCCTTTCGTTTTTCCTATTGGTTCTGATAATAAATATCGACCTATTGCTATTTCAGGTGGTGCTAACACTAGTGCTGCTTATTTTGACAAAAGCCCTGCTAAGCTAGTTGGTAAAACAACGGCAGGTAAGTCAACTAGTACTGCTTCAGCTGACCTTCAATTGGTCGAGAAGGGATACTGGAATTTAAGCGGTAAGCAAGCTACGGCTATCACTTTAACTTGGGATAAAGAAGCTGCTATAGGAACACTAACGGAAGGAGAGGTATCTAATTTAAGAGTTTTAGGCTTACGAAAAGGTAAGTGGGAAGTTATTCCTGCTACTGTTGATAAGCAAACTTTAAATGCTGCTACTCATCAGTTAACAGCTAGTGGTCAATCATCAAATTTGGTGAGTGGTTCTATTTCTACTACGACGGAAGTAATTCCTAGTGAGTATAAGTATTTTACTTTAGGAGCAGTTCGAACCGCAGTGGGTGAAACTACTTTTAGTGTATATCCAAACCCAAGTTTAGCTAGATTGCCATTGAATATAGCATACGAACTTCCAGAAGCTACTAAAGGAACTGTAAGAGTTTATTCTGCTTTAGGAAGCCTTTTAGTAGAGCGTTCTATTTCTGATACACAAGGTGTAATCACTTTATCAGAAATTACAACGGTTCCTGGATCTTACAATGTAACGATCACGGACCAAACAGGAAAAACTTTCTCTCAGCAACTAATTGTAGTTGCGGAATAAGAAAATTGACTCGTCAATTTTCATAGAAAGGATTTAAATAAAAAAGCCCTTGCTAGAATTTTCTAGCAAGGGCTTTTTTGTTTGTTGAGAACAGAGAGTAGAGACCGTTTCACTGAGAGAATAGAGACAGATTTCGTTTGCACCTAATGAAATGAATTTTGTTATTTAGGTGTCCTCTTACTAACGTGTTGTGTTAGCTTCAAGCCAGCTAACATAATTTTACTATCAGGTAGTTAAAACTTGGAATTATGATTGTCTACGCTTTGTGAGTTAGAAATTGAAATTTGGAATTTTCCCTACTTAATAGCGCAAGTCAAAAATGGTTTCCCTTCTATAGATCCGGCCAACTCATCTCCAACCACAACAGGACCAACACCCGCAGGCGTTCCCGTATAAATCATATCGCCAACCTGTAGTTTGAAAAATTTAGAAACATAACAGATGATGGTATCAAAAGAAAAAATTAAATCTTTGGTATTCCCGGATTGTACGACCTCTCCGTTTTTAGTTAATTCAAATTCAATAGCTCCGGGGTTCATCAAGCGATCCAAATTAATAAATTCACTAATCGGTGCCGATCCATCGAACCCTTTTGCAATTTCCCAAGGATGTCCTTTTTCTTTACACTGGTTCTGTACGTCTCTTGCCGTAAAATCAATGCCTAGCGCAATTTGCTCATAATATTTATGGGCAAATTCTGGTTGAACATGTCGGCCATTCCGACATATTTTTAATACTATTTCTGCTTCATAATGTAAGTTATTAGTAAACTCAGGATAGTATAGAGGTTTGTTATTAACCAATAATGCTGAAGGCGGCTTCATGAAAACTAATGGCTTTGAGGGAACTGGATTATTTAATTCCTTGGCATGGTCTGCATAATTTCTTCCGATACAAATAATTTTCATGGCTATAGTATTTAATGGAGAGAGAGGTTAAGAGACTTTATTAGATGCTTTTTTGAACACAGAGACACGGGGACACGGAGTTTTTTTACTTGATGTAACTAGATATTATAGGAATACAAAGGCACCGATTTTTTTGCTATGACAATTTGAACAGGAGGCACTGCTTTAGATTTTCTCCGTGCCTCAGTGCCTCCGTGTTCAAAAAAAACTACATCCTCTGGAACTCCATAATCAGAAACGAACATTCATCAAACCTGTCAACTCCTTTACTTCTTTTAAAGTCTGCTGCGCTCTCCTACGAATTTCAGCAGAAGAAGCTTTGATCTGATTTTTGATATCTTTTTTGTTCGCCTGTAGTTCTGCTTTTCTTGCTCTGAATCCAGTGCTTAATGCTACAACGGCTTCAGCAACGGCTTCCTTTAAGTCAACATACTTTAGATGACCACTTAAATGATCTTCCATTAAGCTGTCATGAGCATCTATCTTTCCGCAGGCTTTTAGTAGTTCGAATAAATTGGCAATGCCTGGGCTAATTTCCCCTGCAGGTGTATCGCCTGTATCTGTTACAGCAGATTTGATTTGCTTTCTTATTCTTGCATCGTCTGCAAAAAGGCTGATGTAGTGTTTTTGTCCTAAACTCTTACTCATCTTCTTTGTTGGATCAGCTGGCGACATCAACTTAGGGACATCCGTATAAAGTGTTTCTGGCATGACAAAGTATTCCTTTCCCACTTGGCTATTAAATCGCTGAGCGATGTTTCTAGATAGCTCTAAATGCTGTTCCTGGTCTTTACCAACAGGTACATAGTCTGCTTTGTAAATCAAAATGTCCGCAGCCTGTAAAATAGGATAATCAAATAAACCGACAGAGATATAATTATCAGAACCTTGTTCTTTATTCTGCGCACTTTTATCTTTAAATTGCGTCATCCGACTTGCTAATCCAAAAGGCGTAAAACAATTAAAGATCCATCCTAATTCTGAATGTTCAGGAACTAATGATTGGATAAAAAGATTTTCGGGTTTGATACCCACAGCTAATAAATTGAAGATCAATTCCCATGTATTATTTCTTAGCTTTTTGGTGTCATAAGGCATCGTCATTGCATGGTAATCCACCACGCCATAAGTGCAGTCATATTGCTCTTGCAACTGTACCCAGTTTTTTACTGCGCCAAAATAATTGCCATAATGCATATCTCCTGTTGGTTGTATGCATGATAATACATTCTTTCTTTTTTCCATGGTCTATTTTTAAAAACCGTATGATGAGCGAGAAGATTTGCTTTCAGTACAAAACCTATTATTAATTAGTTCCTACAGGTCTTGTTATAAAGCGACGATCGCAGAAATTTCTACGTTCACAAACTTTGGTAGGTTCGCTACCTCCACTAATTCTCTTGCTGGAGCAGTAGCTTCGTTAAAATATTCGGCGTACACGGCATTGATCCGACTGTACATATTCATATCTGATACGAATACAGAACATTTGAGTATATCTTCATAAGAAGCGCCTGCCTCTTTGAGAATTGCACCAAGATTTTTCATCACCTGATGCGTCTCTGCTTCTATGTTCATCGTCACTAAATTTCCTGTAGCTGGATTAATCGCGATTTGACCAGAAATATAGAGCGTTCCATTATGGGTGGTTGCTTGGCTATATGGACCTACTGGCGCCGGTGCTTGGTTTGTTTCGATTATTTGTTTAGACATGATATTTACCTTTAAATAGTCCTTAGTAATGTAGCACGGAATTCATTCCGTGTTACAATAAAAAAAGCTCCACATTCCATAGGAAGGGAGCTTTATTTCTTATGACATCATTTGGGAACATAGCTACTGTATAGAAACATTTCCAAAAGAGAAAAGAAATCTTAGAAAACGAAATTATGCTTCGTCTTCAAAATCATCTGCTTTAATTACTACCTGTCCTTTATAGTACATATTGCCTTCCACCCAGTAAGCTCGGTGGTACAAATGAGGTTCGCCTGTTGTCTTACAAATAGCTATTTGAGGAATGGCAGTCTTCTTGTGCGTTCTACGCTTACGCTTGCGCTGTTTTGAGATTCTACTTTTAGGATGCGCCATCTTTCTATTATTTAAATATTATGAATAGATAGTCTTGTATACTAAGACTAATCAATTTAGTTTAATATCTTTCAACTGATTCCAGAGCGGATTATCTTCTGGTGTCGAATTATCTTTGATTTCAAGAAAAGACCGCATGGATTCGTCACACTCTTCATCTAGTACTAAATCATGTGTCTTAATCAACGGAATAGCCAAGCAAATGAATTCGTAAATATATTTTCCAATATTTATCGTTTCCAAGTCGCGTGATATATATACGATCTCTGCTTCTTCTCTTGACTCTTCGGAATATTTCAACAGTAATTGATTTGTACCATTAAGTGGTAATTTCATCATTTCCAAACAACGGTCGCAGGTAATATCTATAGTACCATTAAAATCAATTAGGAGACTAATAACATTTGGCTTTTTATCAAGTTCTACATGAACTTGGAAATCTCCATCTGTAATTAATGTCTCTGGAAAACACTCGAAAAAGGCTTTATTAACTTGATAATCAAATAAATGTAAGCCATCTTTTAATCCGCTAAATGGGATTGTATAAGCAATTAAGCTTTCCATTTTAAAGAACTTTCTTATGTCAATGTTAGCTCTTTCTTTTAGAGCAGCGCAAAGATAAGACTTTTGAGTATATAAAACCGAAAAAAAGTATAGGTAATGAGCAAAAAAGGGGATCGAGTTGTTTAGATTTCCTTATATTAGTTGGTTTTTTAGCACATCTTCCTATTTTCAACACCTTTTGAGTATAAAAATGCTAATCAATTACAATGATTAAGTAACGTTGAGAAAATTAAAGAGTCTTAAAAAACATATTTATTACCTTCAAATAGTAAGTAATGAAGGAATAATTCCCTGTCATTGATCGCTTAATAAAATTATTCGATTTTTGTCTGTATTTCTAAACGTCTAGACTGTAATTCCGTAAGTATCCTCAAGATCTAAAAATAAAATAAACAAAGTTTTCTGACTAATCCGATTGTTTTTTTAGTTGAAAAACTATAATAAATTACTATAAATGAGTGATTATTCTTTTATCGCAAATGCTCATCCGACTTTTATAGAGTCGATGTATAAAAAATATCAGGAAAATCCTGATAGTGTAGAAGAGGGCTGGCGTACTTTTTTTAAAGGCTTTGACTATTCGGGCGAATCTAATGGGATTCCTGCTGGAGTAAACGGTAATGGAACTGCTGCTACCCTAAATGGATCGACTAGTTCTAAAAGTTTTGACGCAAAAGAGTTTCAAGTATTAGCATTGATTAAGGCTTACAGGAATAGAGGACATTTATCAGCAGATACCCACCCGCTGAGAAATCGGAAAGAAAAAGACCCAAATCTTGATTTAGATGATTTTGATTTAACAGAGAAAGACTTGGATACGGTCTTTCAAGTAGGAAAAGAAGCTGGCTTGGAAAATGCGACCTTAAAACAAATTATAGCGCATTTAGAGAAAGTGTATTGCGGTAACATCGGTTTTGAATACCACCATATTGAGGATAGAGCGAAAAGGAGATGGTTTAGAAAAAAGATAGAGCGACATGATCCAGATCAAAGTTATAATCTAACACCAGAAAAGAAAAAGCGAATTTTAGAAAAGCTGAATGGTGCTGTTATTTTTGAGAAATTTTTGCATACAAAATATGTAGGCCAAAAAAGATTTTCCTTAGAAGGTGGAGAATCGGCTATCGTTGCATTGGATGGTATCATCAATGCGGCAGCTAAAGAGGGAGTCAAAGAGATTATGATTGGTATGGCACATAGAGGGCGACTAAATGTTTTAGCGAACATTATGGGCAAAACCTATGAAGCTATTTTTAAAGAATTTGAGGGTACCGCTTTACCTGATACTGTTTTTGGTGATGGAGATGTTAAATACCATCTTGGATTTTCTTCTCAGATCGATACGCCTTCAGGTAATACGATCGATCTAAAATTGATGCCCAATCCGTCCCACTTAGAATCTGTTAATACGGTTGTGGAGGGATTTTCTAGAGCCAAAGCAGATGTTCTATATGGTAGCGATTACGATCAGATACTACCTATCTTGATTCATGGAGATGCAGCAGTCGCTGGGCAAGGAATTGTTTATGAAACAGTTCAAATGAGTCAATTAGATGGCTATTATACTGGAGGAACGATCCATTTTGTCATTAATAACCAAATTGGTTTTACGACTACTTATGAAGAGGCTCGATCTTCTACTTATTGTACAAGTATTGCTAGTGTGGTACAAGCACCGGTCTTCCATGTCAATGGAGATGATCCTGAAGCAATGTTGTTTGCGGTAGAATTTGCGATGGAGTATAGACAGAAATTTAACAATGATGTGTTCATTGATATGATCTGTTATAGAAAGCATGGACATAACGAAGGGGATGATCCAAAATTCACGCAACCAGATTTGTACGAATTAATAAACGCTCATAAGAATCCAAGAGAAGTCTATTCTGAAAAATTAATTAAGAGTGGGGAACTTGGAAAGCAAATGGCAGAGCAACTAGAAAAGCAATTCTGGGATGAGTTGCAAAATCGCTTAGATGCAGTAAAGCAAAAAGATTTGCCTTATACCTACCAGGCTCCAGAAAAAGCTTGGAAGGAATTAAAGTTAACAGTAGATCCAGAGGATTTCAAAGAATCGCCAAAAACAGGAATTGATAAAGCAACGGTCGATAAAATCATTACCCATTTAATGACGATCCCGCCTAATTTTACGCCATTAGGTAAAATTAATAGGTTGCTGAAAGGGAAACAAAAACTTCTAGATAAAGGTCAATTAGATTGGGC
>CALJIY010000160.1 GCA_937973945.1 uncultured Saprospiraceae bacterium
GCTGGAAAATCCAGTTTGGTAGATGAATTAGTATTAAGATACCTCCAAACTTTTCCAGATAAAACACTTGGTATTATTTCCGTTGATCCTTCTAAGCGAAAAACGGGCGGTGCTTTACTGGGAGATCGTATTCGAATGAATTCTATTTCTAGTGATCGAGTATTTATGCGATCCTTAGCAACTCGACAATATAACCTAGCCTTAAATAAACATATTGATAGCGCTATCTCTATTTTAAAACATGCCGAATTTGATTTAATTATTTTAGAGACATCTGGTATTGGTCAGTCTGATTCGGAGATCGTCGATCATGCGGATGTGTCGGTATATGTGATGACGCCAGAATTTGGAGCGGCTTCTCAGTTGGAGAAAATTGATATGCTCGACTTTGCAGATGTTATTGCGATTAATAAATTTGATAAAAGAGGATCGCAAGATGCACTGAGGGATGTCAAAAAGCAATATCAGCGTAACCATGAACTGTGGGAAACTTCTACAGATGAGATGCCAGTGTATGGCTCAATTGCCTCCCAATTTAATGATCCAGGAATTAATAATTTGTTCAATGAATTGATGGGCCGTTTATTTCCGAAAGCGGCCATAGGACAACTGGAAAAAGGGGAAAGTAAAAAGCAATATATTATACCTCCTGCTAGGGTTCGATATTTATCTGAAATAACAGAAACGATTCACCGATATGACGAAGAGGTAGAAAAACAAAGTGAGATCGCAAGAAATATTTTTAGTGTAAATAATACGATTGCAGTCCTGAAAAATCAAGGAAATAAAGTGAGTTCCTTGGATGATACGCTCAAGTTATTAGCAGAAAGTAAGGCTGCTTTAGAGGAGGATTTAGCGAAAGATAATAAAGCTATACTAAATAATTGGGAGGCCAAGAAAGCAGCTTATGTAGCTCCTGAATTTGTATATGAGGTAAGAGGGAAATCGATCAAAGTAGAAAATTATACAAAAACTTTATCGCAGAACAAGATTCCAAAAGTAGTTTTACCAAAATATAAAGATTGGGGCGAAATCTTAAAATGGGTTAAGCAAGAAAATGTGCCAGGTGAATTTCCTTTTACCGCAGGCGTATTTCCTTTCAAGCGGAAAGGAGAAGATCCGACTAGAATGTTTGCAGGGGAGGGTGGTCCAGAACGAACGAATAAACGTTTTCATTACTTATCGAAAGGAACGCCTGCTAAACGCTTATCGACTGCTTTTGATTCGGTTACTTTGTATGGAAATGATCCAGATTATAGGCCAGATATTTATGGAAAAGTTGGAAATTCAGGGGTTAATGTAAGTTCCTTAAACGATGCAAAGAAGCTTTATTCAGGTTTTGATCTCTGTAATCCAAAGACCTCTGTGTCTATGACGATTAATGGTCCAGCAGCTACGATTTGTGCGTTCTTTATGAATGTGGCAATTGACCAACAATGTGAATTATATATAAAAGAGCATAACTTAGAACATGTAGTAGAAGCCAAATTTAAAGAACTTTATGATGACAAAGGTTTAAGTAGACCAAGTTATAATGGAGAATTACCTGAAGGAAACGACGGATTAGGTTTGATGTTATTAGGACTGACTGGCGATCAAGTCTTAGATAAAACGGTTTACAAGGAGTTAAAAGCAAAAGCACTGAAATCTGTAAGAGGCACGGTGCAAGCAGATATTTTAAAGGAAGATCAAGCACAGAATACTTGTATATTTTCTACAGAATTTTCTTTGAAATTGATGGGGGATGTACAACAGTATTTTATCAATAAAGGGGTACGGAATTTTTACTCGGTTTCTATTTCGGGTTATCATATTGCAGAGGCAGGTGCCAACCCAATATCTCAATTAGCCTTTACGCTATCCAATGGATTTACTTTTGTAGAATACTATTTGTCGAGAGGGATGCATATTGATGATTTTGCACCCAATTTATCCTTCTTCTTTTCTAATGGGGTTGATCCAGAATATGCGGTAATCGGTCGGGTTGCCAGACGAATATGGGCAAAGGCCATGAAGTACAAATATGGAGCGAATGAACGTTCTCAAAAATTAAAGTATCATATTCAAACTTCTGGTCGATCTTTGCATGCCCAAGAAATTGACTTTAATGATATCCGAACGACCCTCCAAGCCCTCTATGCCATTTATGATAATTGTAACTCCCTTCACACAAACGCCTATGATGAAGCCATCACTACGCCTACAGAAGATAGCGTCAGAAGAGCTGTTGCTATTCAGATGATTATCAATCACGAATTAGGTTTGGCTAATAATGAAAATCCATTACAAGGCGCTTTCATTATTGAAGAATTGACAGATTTAGTAGAAGAAGCCATCTTATTAGAGTTTGATAGAATTACAGAGAGGGGAGGCGTATTAGGCGCTATGGAAACGATGTATCAAAGAAGCAAAATTCAGGAAGAAAGTCTCTATTATGAGACGCTCAAGCATACAGGCGAATATCCAATCATTGGGGTAAACACCTTCTTGTCGTCCAAAGGTTCTCCAACGATTATACCTTCCGAAGTTATTCGTGCCACCAAAGAAGAAAAAGAATTACAGATTACAAATCTACAAGAATTGCATCAATTAACGCCCGCTAAGACAAAGCAAGCTTTAGCAGATCTTCAACATGCTGCCGTAGAGAATCAAAATGTTTTTGAGCATTTAATCGAAGCGGTGAAGTGTTGTACTTTAGGTCAAATTACAGATGCTTTGTTTGATGTGGGGGGGCAGTATCGGAGAAGTATGTAGTTTTGGATAGGCACTTCCAATATTTAATGTGCTTAACGTTTAAATTTTTTTATAAGAATATACAACTTCTAATCTATATAGTAAATTATAGATGAACGCATTAAAAACTGACTATGTTTTTAATGCGTTTTCATGTTACGTAATCTTATTGTTCAATATTCAAATATCTATAATTAATTGGATTCTTAATATAATTTTCATTTTTTGGCAATAAAGTTGGTGTAATATACTAAGCTTTCCTTTGAATCTTCCTCCAAATTGCTAGTCTGTTCATTTTCTGCCTAGTACTTATAGTTTCTACAGGTTTGAATAAAATTTCCATCTACTTGATATATATAATATCATGAAAAGAACGATACCTTGTATAATGCTAATTGACGATGATGTAGCCACTTCCGTATATAATGAAATCATTATAGAGGATGTGGAATGTGTTAATAAAATTATTAGCGTGAACTCGGGAGAGGAGGCATTAGCTTATTTAGATTCGACTGATACAGAAAATAGCCCAAAACCAAATTTAATATTATTGGATATTAATATGCCTACTATGGATGGCTGGGAATTTTTAGAAGAATTTAATCAACTTACTACTAATCGAGCTATAGAAAAACCAATTATAATAATGTTATCAGCTTCATCAGATGAGGAAGAAGCCGATAAGGTAAAGCAACATTCGCTTTTAAAAGGTATAAAGAATAAACCTTTGACTATCGAAACAGTTGAGGAAATAAGAGATGTGTATTTCTCTAATGTAGTGTAATCAGAAATAGATAAACAGAATAATCTCGTCCAATTTGACGGAGTTATTGTTTTATCGTTACTTAAAGATTGATAAAGAAATATTTTAGTATGAGAATTGATACGAACACTTATGATAATTGGCACTTATTTGTAGAACACTCGAATGTTCCAATTATGATTTGTGATATTGATTCTAGTGCTATAAAGGAAGTCAATAAGTGTAGTCAAAAATTATTTGGCCATTCTAATATTTTTCTAAAAAAATCTTTGTTAACTGATTTTTTAATCGACTCAGATATTGAGCATTGGAAGAGTCAGGTCAAACTATTTAAATTTAATGTCACCAATGATTGGGACGCTCAATTATTGAATAAGAGTAATGAAATAGTATCTGTTGAACTAAAAATTGTGGATATACAAGAAGATAAGAATATTTGTTTAGTTATTCCTAAGGTGCTAGTGTCAGAAGAAAAAAAAATAGATGCCTTAAAGAAGAAGCTATCTTTTTATGAAACTATTTTGATGCAAATGCCTACGGAGTTTGCAGTTTTAGATGCTAAATGGCATTATCTCTTTATCAATCATAATTCGATTAAAGATCCAGATTTTAGAGAATGGATGGTGGGTAAAACGGACTTCGATTTTTGTAGCTACCGTAATAAAGATTTTACTATAGCAGAAAATAGGCATAAACAATATGAGGAACTTGCACGAACCAAAACGGGTAAAGAGTGGATCGATGAGCATCTAACGAAAGAAGGTAATACGAAATATGTACTTAGACAATTATATCCTTATTTCGTTGATGGTGAATTGGATATGAATTTTGGTTTTGGTATTGATATAACTGAGCGAATTAACGCAGAAAAGGAAAGAGAAAAAATTCTTAAGGAAATGACTATTCAGAATGAGGAATTAAAGCAATTTGCGTATATTACTTCTCATGATCTTAAAGAACCTTTGCGAACTATCTCTGGTTTTACTAGTATTATTCAACGAAAATATGCTAGTCATTTTGATGAAAAAGGTCTTGAATATTTACAATTTGTTGTTGATAGTGCCAATCGAATGGGAGACTTATTGACAGGGTTAAAGTCATTTGTTACTATTGATTTTGACACAATTGAAGATCAACTAGTAGAAACAGACACTCAAAAAATATTAGATGGCTCCTTAGCTAATTTGAAACTCAAATTAGTAGAGACCAATACTTCGATACATATACCAACTAAACTTCCAGCCGTTCAAGGACACCCACAATACTTATCTCAATTATTTCAAAACCTGCTACTGAATGCCATAAAATTTTGTAAGCATGATCCTGTTATTGAAATTACTTGGAAAAAGAAAGGAGACGAAATTCAATTTTCGTTTAAGGATAATGGAATAGGTATTGATGCTAAATACCAAGAAAGAATTTTTAACCTGTTTAATAGATTAGATAAAAATTCCTATGAAGGCACTGGTATGGGTTTAGCTATTTGTAAAAAAGTTGTTTTACTACATAAAGGTACTATGTGGGTAGAATCTGACGGAATGAATGGTAGTACTTTCTTCTTTACACTTAAAGCTATTCAATAGACAGGCTGTTTAAAACACAGTGACTTCTTGACATTTGAATCCGCCTGTCTGAAGGCACGAACGGGCAGGCTCGAACTTTCTCTCAACAGACCTAATTTTTATTTAATCCCTTCTTCAATAGAACTTGCCTCCTAATTTCCTCCTTATAATTCCCTCCTACAATACCCCAACGAGATCCCCTCCTTAATTACGAACACTAACCTACTTATATTAAATATGAAACAACACATCTTATTAGGAGGAGGCATTGCTGGTTTGACTTGTGCACATCAACTAATTAAAGCGGGAAAAAAAGTACGGCTATTTGAGAAAAATCAAATGAATCATACTCAAGGCCATGCCTTTATTTTAATGCCCAATGGTATGGCTGCATTAGATAAAATTGGACTTAAAGAAGAAGTTCTTAGAAAATCGCATAGTATTCGTCAATTCCAATTGCATCATACAGATGGTACGCTGATAGACTATCAAAAACTAAATGGAGCTATAGGGATTAGAAGAGGAACCTTGATGAAAATCTTAATAGATTCTTTACCTACGGATTGTATACAATTTGAAAAAGGCTTTTCTCATTTTAATTATAAAAAATCTGGAGCTATTGAAGCGGCAGTTTTCCAAGATGGTACGATCTGTTCTGGAGACGTATTTATAGGAGCAGACGGGATTTGGTCAAAATCTCGACAAGAGGTGGTTAATGACTTTACACTTTCTCCAGTAAGAATTAGAGAAATCGTGTCTGTAGTGAAAGCGCCACATTTAGTACAGCAATATAAAAACTCTTTTCTAAAAGTTATAAATAAAAGAGGAGGAATGGCAGTAGGTATGCTTCCATGTGATGATCAACATTTAGTTTGGTTTGTGCAATATGATAGTCATCATCATGATTTATTAGAAACAACTTTAGAAGAACAGAAAGAAAGATTATTTCAATTAACTAGACAGTGGTGTGATCCTATTCCTGAATTGATTCACAAAACGGATTTAAATAAATCTTATGTTTGGCATACTACGGATATGCCACCTATCTCTACTTATTTTAAAAATAATCTAGCTTTAATTGGAGATGCAGCCCATGTATTATTGACATTAACTAGTCAAGGGGTTAGTTGTGCATTAGAAGATGCTATTTGTTTAGCAAACTTGCTTATTGAAAAAGATCATTTACCGATTGAAGTTGCTTTTGAGGAATACACCACTACTAGAAAAACTATGGCTGATACCTATTTTCAAATGGGTAGAACTTTAAAAGAGCAATTTCTATATCCTATGCAAACAAAGAAAAAAATGGCGGTACCCTTAGCTTTTAGTAATTCCTAATTTAGACAAAAAGCTTTAAGTAGATAACACTACACAAACTAATTTGAGAAAACTTAACACAGAAATCTATGTCAAAAATGACAAGTATCGCTCCTATAGATACATTCCATTTAGATAATAATCTAGGTGCTAATAAGACAGAATTATTTAGTCACCAGTCAATCAATTATAAAGCATTAAGAGAACGAGCATATAATTTAAGATGGGCTACCTTACCAGAGGATGTAATTCCATTAACTGCGGCAGATCCTGATTTTCCGATTGCCCCGGAAATAATTACAGCGATTCAACGATATGCTGGAGCGGGTGTTTTTTCTTATGGGCCAGCAGATGGATTATCTTCCTTTAGAAATATTGCAGCGGAAGTTTTAAGGAAAAGAAAAAAAGTAAGCTGTAAAGCAGATTTAATTTTACCAATTGATGGAGCTGCTTCAGGGATGTTTACTATTGCAAAAATGGCATTAAAGCCAGGCGACGAGGCAATCGTTTTTGACCCTGTAGATTTCTTGTTTCAACAATCTATTGAAGCAGCAGGAGGAAAAGTAATCCGTTTACCTTTTGATTTAAAGACGCGAACTTTCAATCCAGATGATTTATACCGATTGATTTCTCCGCGTACAAAAATGATTTGTATTTGTAATCCGCATAATCCTATTGGTCGAGTATTGAATGAAAAGGAATTATCTATTCTTGGTAAAGTAGCTGTAGAGAATAAATTATGGATCATGAATGATGAAATTTGGTCTGATATTGTTTATTCGAATTCTTCTTTTCATAGTATTGTGAATGTACATCCGTGGGTCGCAGAACGGACGATTACAGTACATGGCTTTTCTAAAACATTTGGATTAGCTGGTTTAAGAATGGGCTATATTGTAACGCCCAATGAGAAAGTATATCATGATATTGTTACAACTTCAAAAGTAGCTTCTACTTCATCAGGAGTGACTACAATTTCTCAAATAGCCGCAACAGCCGCTTATCAAGATTGCTGGTATTGGGCAGATGCATTTTTGGTACACTTGGAGAAAGTCAGAGATTATGCAGTTAAACGACTCAATAGTATTAACGGGCTACATTGTGTACAGCCTGAGGGGACTTATGTCCTTTTTGTCAACATTGAATCTTTTGGTATTTCCGAAGAAGAAATGGCAGCGTACTTGTTAAAGCATGCAAAAGTGGCGGTAGTACCAGGTGCAGCTAAGTGGTTTGGACCTGGCGCTAGTGGACATATTCGATTATGCTTCTCTACTTCTATGGATATTATAACGACAGCTATAGATCGAATAGAATATGCTTTGATGCAATTGCGAATAAAAAAATCGAAACCAATCTTTGATAGTCTTAATAATTGGGAAAAAATGATCGAGTCTTTTTAAAAATTGTTTTATCCTTAAATAGGAAGTTGTTTAAAAATGTCTTTCAGTCCCAAAAACATATTGCAAGAACCTGAAAAAGACTTTTTTAAACAACTTCTAGATTAAAAACAGAATAATTGAGTAAATTTGTTTTCTAACAGAAAATAATACTCAATATGAAAAACCTATTTTCTTTATTATTACTAATAGTCCTAATCGGTGCTTGTAATACCCTCAATAAGTTGGAAGAGAATACTAACCTGCCTGCAATACAAGAACCTGAGATTGATCAATGGTTAAGCTATAAAGGCAATGGTACAATGCCACATATTGTATTAGTTTCTGGGGATGAAGAATATCGTTCAGAAGAAGCCTTACCTCAATTAGCAAAAATATTGTCTCAGCGACACGGCTTTAGGTGTACCGTGTTATTTGCGCAAGACCCTGCTTTGCCCGGAATAGTTGATCCCAATTATGTAAATAATATTCCTGGCTTGGAGGTATTAGCAAGTGCAGATTTAATGATTTTATTTACCAGATTTAGAGCCTTGCCAGATGAGCAGATGGAACATATTGACAATTACTTGAAAAGTGGGAAACCATTAATTGGCATTCGGACCGCTACCCATGCTTTTAAGTTTGATGACGCTGATGTATCCAATTATAAACACTACGGTAATTATTATCAAGGAGATGATGCATGGAAAGATGGTTTTGGCCGATTGGTGATGGGCGAACATTGGGTTAGTCATCATGGCAAACATGGAGATCAAAGTACAAAAGGAATCATTGCACCCACAGCAAAAGACCATCCTATTACCAATGGTATTGGTGATGAAGATATCTGGGGACCATCAGATGTATATGAAGTACGATTACCCCTTCCCGATGATTCGCAAGCAATTATTCTAGGGCAAGTATTGGATCGTACCTTGGCCTACGATGCCGAAGATCCCTCATTAGGCATGCGTTCTACCGATAATCAGATACCGTCGATGGCCACGAAGAAAAATAAAGATGGAATAGAAATAAGTTTCAATCAAAATGACCCAATGATGCCCATTGCATGGACCAAATCTTATCAACTTCCTATGGGTGAAAAAGGAATTTGTTTTTCCACTACTATAGGGGCAGCTACGGATATGCTTTCGGAAGGAACTCGTAGATTACTAGTGAATGCTACTTATTGGCTCTTGGAAAAGGACGTTCCCAAAAAGGCAAATGTAGATGTGGTAGGAACTTATGCGCCCACTAGATTTCAATTTAAGAAAAAGGGGTATTGGCAGGAGCAGAATATTCGTATTTTGGATTTAAAGTAGGGTGATGAAATATGTGGCTATTATGAACAGGGAGACACAGGGGCACAGAGAAAATATAATATAACTCTGTGCCTTCTTGTCTCCATGTTCTATAAAATTCCCTTCCCCTCAACTCTATTTCTCCACAACCGGCAACCGAATTTGCGATGGATATTGACTAGAATGATGAACGTTGTTCTTTGCAACTACCCCTTCAGACTCATTATAATTATCGCCGCCCGTATTCAAGTTACGAGTAAATCTAGGAAAATTACTACTAGATATTTCTATACGGATACGATGCCCTTTCTTGAAAAAATTACTAGTAGACATAGGTGTTAAATCTACTTTGTAAACTTCTCCTACTTTCATGAAAACCTCCTTCTCATATCCTTCTCTATATCGAACTCTTTGAATCGTTTCATCTAAATTATAAGCACTGCCATCGGGATGGACATCTAGTAATTTAATCGTGAAATCCGTATCTTTTGCATCTGAAGACACATATAAGGTGGATTCGATAAATCCGCTTACTTCTACTCCTTCTTCTAACGGCTCGGTTGAATACACTAGAATATCTTGCCGAGCTTCCATAGGACGTTGATCAAAAGAACCACCATCAATCGCATTACCTGTACAACAGACATTCCCCCCATAGGACTTGACAGGATTCATTGGATCATAGATGAATTCATCGGGCTTATCTGTAGCGGGTTTAGTAGTTGTCAATTGACCATCCCCATATAAACTATTGGCACGACCCTCACTATTTAAATAAAAGGTAGTCATTTTTGCGGAAGTGGGCGGCCAAGCATCAGCGCTTTGCCATTCATTGCTACCCATGGTATAGTATTGAACCCTTGGTGTTTTTGCTTTGAAATCATTATTAGCATCTTTTAATAATAGATCGTAAAAACTATAAATTTGCTCGTCGTAATTTAGTCGAGCATCTCCTACACTTCGTTCTCCAACAATGGTGTTTTCGGTAGCTCTTGTATATCGACAGTGTAGGGTAGGGGCAATGACCAAATATTGATTATCTGCTTGTTTACTGTTTTTTCTAACATGGTTGAATAAAGTCAAATTAGGAGTGGCCGATACATCATACCAGCTCACAAACCAAAAGGCAGGCACATCAATGGCTTGATCGTCGTGGTACAAGCCCCCTTCAAACCAAGCCGGATCATTCGGTTTTCGAGCAATCATTTTATCAAAGATTTCCTTTTTGCCATCTATGTTTTTAATAAACTCACTAAAAGGTAAATGAGCTAAAGCTTTCTTCATATCTACTTTTGGATTCTCAGGAGCTAAATCGTAAAAACGGGCAATCCGATTTAAATCCTCTGTACTCGCACCAGCAGGAATTCTGGGTTTAAATTTATCATGTTCTACACCATATAGCCAAGCAGAGAACAGGGTTTGATGCGCACCCCCTCGATACCAATTTCCTTGTTCATATAAGCCATCGACTCTACCTACACCCGCCCCAAAACCTTGAGGAACCATTGCCGCCAAAGCAGGATGATTTAAAGTAGCTGCCTCCATCTGCCACTCTGCGGTAGATGAGCAACCCTGCAATCCAATCTTTCCATTCGACCAAGATTGTTCTTGCATCCAAGTAAAGGCATCATAGGCATCTGTAACTGGTGTACCTAAAATATCCCATTCCCCTTCTGAAAAATACCGACCTCTTTCGTTTTGAACGACATAAGCATAGCCTCTTTTAACTGCTTCATAAGCTCTCTGACGCGTTCGTGTTTTTTCTTCCCCATCTCCCCACGAATTAAAATTATAAGGCGTCCGTGAGAAAATGATGGGTACTTTTTTATCCGTCTTTGGGCGGTATATATCTGTACACAATCGAATCCCATCCCGCATAGGAACCATGACTCTTGTTTCTGAAATTGAGATCTCTTCTAGTTGTTGGACGATGTTGCTTTGCGCAAAGAGTGGGCTGTATAGTGCTGATAGACAGCAACTTATTGTAAGTAGGGTTATTTTAATGGTCTGCATTTGTTT
>CALJIY010000161.1 GCA_937973945.1 uncultured Saprospiraceae bacterium
TAAGAGCAGCATCCACTCACACCCAAGCTCCATTAAGTACTGCTAGATCTAACCAAAATACTATTGTAGATTTTTCTATGGAAGAGGCTACCGTAGGTATATCCATACTAGTAGATGGGGAGGCTGTTTATGATATTCCAGATTGTACCGTAAGTATTACAGACAATGGCGACTTTGACACGTACACGATTACAGCAATTGACCGTTTTGATGAAGTGGATAATACCGTTACTTACACATTAGATGTAGACATTACAAAAGCAGATAAAACAATTGTACCTCGACCATTTTCTATAGCATGGGGTAAGTTTTCAGCTTGGCCTGTACCTGACTTTTTTCTTTTTAGTTATTGGAATGTAGAAATTGTAGCAGAAGATGAGGCGCAAATAGTATTGGAAGTACCATTGATGGATCCTTTTTCTATCTATAGAACAACAATTGATGTAGAAACGAGCGAATTTGTATCGGAGAATTTAGAGGGGATAGTTAGAATTGTTGCTTCAAAGCAGTAAATGTTGATTTTTAGAACAGAGAGCAGAGAAGAGAGAGTAGAGACGTACTTCGCTCGTAGAACGACGAAATTATTCTCTGCTCTCGCTTCCCTATTCTCTAATCAAAAAAAATACTGCTGCCTTGCAGCGTATTTGAGAATGCTAAGTATATAGGAGTGGAAGAACTGTTTTCGACAAGTGATTTTCTAAAATAACAATAATGCTACAATACATTCGCTACATAATTTTCCTACTTGTTTGTATTAGTTTTTTTCTTTTTTCCTGTGAAAAAGATGCGGACCAACAGTTAGAACTCATTGACTTAGTTCCAGAACCAACCGAAAAAGTATTTGCTACAGTACAAGGTTTAGTACTAAATGAGCAGGAAGAGATAGTAGAATCCGCAGAAGTATTCATTTTAGAAAAGGCAACTCGAACAGATGAAAATGGCTTTTTTACATTAGAAGGTTTCTTTCCACTAGATGGAACGCCAATTCGAGTTCGAAAAGCAGGATATTTTGAATCTAATGGAATCATTTTACCACAAGCAGATGGAATCATAAAAGTGAATATTATTCTGGTAGAGCAAGAACAAACAGAAACCACAGAAACAGGCAGAATAATTAATCATCAAACAGATCAAATAAGTGTATTATTTCCTCAAGATGTATTTGTTCATCAAAATGGAGCAATTGTTCAAGGGATGATTAATATCAGTAGTCAATATTTTGATCCAACGGATCAAGGATTTGCCGATAGCCAGCTAGGATTTTTAAAATCAAAAAGCTTAGCAAAATCGGAATTATTATTTCCTTTTGGCTTGCTGAAAATTAATGTGACAGATGAAAGTGCACGATCCGTAGCAATTAGTCAAGCGGTTGAAATAACAATGGATGTTCCGACAGATTTATTGGACATTGCACCTACAAGTGTTTCCATGTGGTATTTAGATACGGAAACAGGTTTATGGGTAGAAGAAGGAAGTGCCCAATTGGAAGGAACAGCCTATAAAGGATCAGTAACTCATTTGTCAGATTGGGTATTTGCGATAGGATTGGATTACGTCCTGCTAACTGGTCAGATAACAAAAGAAGGCATCTCTTATCCATATGCAGATGTAGGTGTTTCTTATCGAGCAGGATCAAGATTTCGGTTCAGAAGTGATGAACAAGGACATTTTTCTCTTCCAATTATTATAGGTGGAGAACAGTATAATACCAATTATTTTGAGACGATCAATGTAGACGTTAGAAGTAACTGTGGGACGATCTTATTTGAGGAAAAAATTATACCTCCCCCAACAGAAGATTTTACTAAAGATATTGATGTAAGTAGCAGCAGCACATTTGCTATCACAGGACAAGTATTTTGTACCGATCCTACTGAAATAGTTTCCAATGCTTATGTCTTGATCCAATTTGATGAAAATAAATACCAAGAGATTGTTCCTGTAAATGAACAAGGGCAGTTTAGATTAGAGATAGAAGCATGTGGCTTATCGGAGGTACGGTTAATTGGGTATGACGTGACTACACTGAATAGAAGTGAGTCCGTAGTAGTTACGGAAACGAATACTACTGTAGCAATAAATGTATGTGAAGCCCCTTTTGAACCCAAAGTAACCTTTGAGATAAATGAAGAAGCACCTTATATTATTGATAACTGTACGGTAGAAATTATAGATTCTATAGATTTCTGGCATTATCAATTTACGGCACTAGATTTATATCCTACTTTTCCAGAAGCAGAGGGAGATTCTGCTATATACATCATAAATGTTTTTAAACCTAAAGATGAAGGGGTAGAGGTACCTGCTCAACTCTGGCGATATACGCAGCCTGATGTATCTCGTTTTGATGTTCCTTATAGCATCGCTTTTGGAACATGGACTTTTGAAATTATTAGTGAAACGGAAGATCAAGTCATTGCCCAGATTCCATTAGGGGAAAATTATCCAGGCAATCAGGGGGCAATTTTTAAATATGATGAGAATGGGTCAGAAATAATTGATGTGATTTCGGGATCTGTATTATTGGAGGCGAATAAATAGATCACTGTCCTGTCAAACCACTTTGTTGTCAAGGGGCAGACTCTTGACTTTGACAAATCTCCTATTTAACAGCGAAACGCTTTAATATAAATAAATTTGAATACACAAAAACTCATAGAAAAATGTATCAGTAAAGACCCTGCGGCAGAGCGGGAACTGTACTATGCATATGCAAAGCGCATCTATGGGTTGTGTCGTCGATATACAAAAGACGATCATCAGGCGAAGGATTATATGCAAGAGAGTTTTCAGAAGATATTTTTGAATCTGCATAAATTTGATGAAGAGAAAGCGAGTTTTGAAACTTGGATTTCAAAAATAACGGTCAACACAGTTCTAGCAGATTTTAATAAGAAAAAAGTACCCCTACTATTTGATGAATATAACTCTGTATATGGGCAATCAGCTAGAGATAAATTAGGAGATATAGTGGCCTATGGTATTTCTAAAGAGGAGTTGATCGCAGCGATACGGCGATTACCAGAAGAATATCAAATGGTACTCAACTTATCCGTTTTTGAAAACTGGACACATGAGGCGATTGCTAATCGAATGAATATAGAAGTGAGTAGTTCTCGTTCCAAACTCACTAGAGCTAAACAATTACTAAAAAAAAAATTAATCTATAAACTACCAAAGCTATATGGAAAATTGGCATAATACAGATGAGTTGGATGACTTGCTTGGTAGCGACTTAGACCTAGATCAAGCATGGTCCGAATTTAAAAAAGACAAAAAGAAAACCCGACGTTTTCCCATTTGGTGGTGCTTCGGTTTTGGAAGCATTTTCCTCTTGGGGATGGGATGGTTTTTTCAAAATAATATTAGTGTAGAAAAGGAGATAGAGAAACCAGTAGGATTGGAGTTACCTTCTGTTACTGCTATTCCTTCTGTTGAAAAGGTAGATCTAGCTTCAATAGTTGAAAAAGATATTTCTCAAGAAGAAATACTTCCGATTACAAATACTAGTACTAGAAAGAGAAGCATTGTATCTAAGCAAAAAGCGTCAACGATAAGAGAAAATGAATCTATAGTAGCCTCACCAAAATTTGGGCAACTAGCATATTCTATGACGAATAACCAAAAGGTAAATTCTAGTCAAGGCATTCAAGAAGCAAGTAGTAAAAAGACTTTAAAGAATGTTAATTCCTCTTATCCAGTAGCTATACTTCAAACGATTAAATCTGAAGCCAATAGCCAAAAAATATTTATTAGTAAGGAATTGCTAAATGATAAGTTGGTTCCATTACCTCTCTTTCCCTTGACTATTCCTACTCAAGGAGTAGTGCAAATTTCAATTCCTAATACACCTCCGACTACTTCTTTTTCTAAGAAATGGGGTATCGGAATGACCTATCTATTGGCAAATGGAACTAGAAGTATTTCAGATGGGGAAGAAGCTTATACACAGCGACGACAAGCGGAAGAGCAATTCTTAGAAAACAATCGAATTGCATTCTCTGTGACTAAAGAATTATCAACATCTTTTTTTCTACAATCAGGTCTAATTCTATCTCAATACCGTTCTAAAATAGAGGAAGATATTCAAACACTTATAAGTCCAGTAGAATTTGAAGATGTGGTAATTGAAATACATACCCAGAATGATCTAACTCAAGAAATCATAGGGACGGCACAAGGTAGTCAATTGACGATTAATCGTTTTACACGTTTTCAACAATACCAAACACTTTCTATTCCTTTACAGGTGGGTGTGCAATTACCCTTAAGTAGCTATTGGCAATTTAGAGCTAGCACCGGAGTAGCCCTTAGTGTATATGGTCAGGCGAAAGGACATACTTTTTCTTCGGTTTTGCCTGACGGTATATATGCACCCCTAAGCCAATTGGATTATCGAAAAGCAGGACTAATAGAAGGTATGGGGCAATTGAGTCTGGAACGCTCTTTTGGAAATACTAGCCTAAGTCTTGGAGTGAATGGAAGCATAGATTTGAATAACCGCTTGAAGCAAGCCACTTCTGGTATGGATAAGTTTAGTAGTTATGGTATTCAAATGGGCGTTCATCGAATTTTTTAGTTATGATTTTTATCCAGCAACTTTCCGTTTTAATTAGACAATTAAAACGTCTAGATATATTTTTATGCAAGCCGTCTTAATTTGTCCAGCAACAGGAAGTTGCTGGACAAAGGACTTCGTATTTCTTTCAAAATGGAAACTGTTGAACTATCTTAGACATAGGATGGTAGTATTGATCAGAAAACTATCTTTCTCTATCTTTCGTTCTTTCAAACCAAGCCAAGATATGTTCCACTTTCGTAATCAACTGACTAGGACGATTGGCAATAAAATGATAAGACCCAGGGATCTCTACCAATGCTGTTTCAATCTTTCGAAGTTTTAAAGCGTGGTATAATTGCTTAGCTTCTGACAAAGGCGTTCTCATATCTGAAGTACCGACCATTACCAAAGTAGGTGTTTCGATATTACCGACTAAAGAGATCGGCGAAAACTTCCAATAGGTATCAAAATTTTCCCATGGCTGTCCTGGATACCGAGAATTGGCATAGCCATAATAATTATCTGCGGTCAAAGTTTTGCTAATCCAGTTCATCACAGGTTTAATAACTGCGGCGGAACGAAAGCGGTTATTTTTACCGATCATCCAAGCCGTCATAATACCACCAGCACTACCTCCAGTCACAAACAAACTATCCTCTGTGAGGTAAGGTCTTTTTAATAATTCATCTACGCCGTCCATGACATCATGATAATCATCACCAGGGTAATTATTGTACAATAGATTACCAAATTCTTCTCCATAACTCGTACTACCTCTAGGGTTCGGATAAAAAACAACGTAGCCACCACTGGCATACAATTGAATTTCGGGAGAGAACCAAGGGCCATAATTCGCAATAGGCCCACCATGATTTTCTACAAGCAAAGGATATTTTTTAGACGCGTCAAGGTTGGGTGGTGTGACAACCCATCCTTGAATATCTCGCCCGTCAACACTAGATTTATACCAAACTTCTTTGCATTCGCCTAAAGTTCTGTAATCTAATATATCCTGATTGAGCTGCGTGATTTGTTGGAACGCTTTAGTACCTTTTTCTAGAATAGCTATTTCTGCTGGACGATAAGGAGTAGAATAAGTATAAGCAATAGTTCCATTTTTAGATACCGAAAAAGAACCACCGCTATAAGGTCGAGCCACAGATGCGCCGCCCACTTTGCCTGTGATAACGGATGTTTTTCCTGCTAGATCCACATATCCAATTTTTGTATCTCCCTTATCATTATACTGAAAATAAAGTCCTTTCCCAGATTGATCCCAAACTGGACTAGACACACTTCGATCTAAATCATTGCTAAGTATTCTAGAGTTTGAACCATCCGAATTCATGATATATAATCTAGAAATTTGGTAGGTCTGTACTTTATCATCATAGCCCGTATAGGCAATTTGTCGGCCATTAGGGGAAACCGCAATATCTCGGTCTGGACCATTTCTATCTGTCAATGCCTTTACTTGTCCAGTGCTAATTTTTACGGAATAAATTTCAGAATTTCGGAAATCGTATTCCCAGTCTTCTGATCTATTGCCAGAGAAAATTAATGATTTACTATCTGCTGTCCAGTGAGGAGCATTGGAGTGGCGGAATGCACCTGAGGTAATGGGGCGTGCCGTACCACCTTCTGCCGAAATAACATACATTTGATTATAACCAGGTTTTAGTTTACCTGCACCATCTGCTTCATGCTTAAAGCGAGTCGTCACTCGTGGCGCATCTGCCCATTTAGCCCCTTTGGGTTTCTTAGGCGGGCGAACTAAAGATAATTCCTTCCCTTGTTCAAACATAGAAAAGGCAATCCATTTTCCATCAGGCGACCAACTCACCCCTTTTGGGGAAGCAGGTAACTGAGATAAGCGAGCAATTTTTCCTGTCTTTAGCCAATACACAAATAGTTCGCTACCTTGATCCGTGGAAGCGGTAAACGCGATTCGAGTACCATCAGGAGACCAAGTAGGATTGCTTTCATTCCCTTCATTACTGATTAATTTTTGATGCTCGCTTCCATCTTGATTTATCATCCAAAGCCGAGCAATACGCCGATCTTTCATAATGTCCATACCTCTACGTAAATAGACAATGCGCTGTCCATCAGGAGAGATTTTTGGATTAGTGGCCCATTCCAACTCAAATACATCCATACTGGAGAAGGCGGGTTTGTCTTGTGCAAACAAGGTACTAATGCTAATTAATAGCAGAACTACTAGATTGATTCTTATTTTCATGTTCTTAAATTTACTGAAGTTGTTTTCAGGTTCTTACAATACATATTTACAGACTTGAAATATATTTTTAAACAACTTCACTATGCGCTAAACTCTAAACTATTTAAAATCTTGGAAAGACCTACAAAAAGCAACATTTTTATCTAAATAAAACTTTTTTAAACGATTATAAGTTAGTACCACTCGATTATGAGTTAAGAGGGTCTAAATATAAAAAATGGCATTATTTTATTAAAATAAGCTGTAAATTGCATATACACTAATCCATTTATTTCAAATTTAACTTTGGTACAAGCTTTATAACAGGCTTATAAGCGACTAAACTTTGTGAAATAATATACTGCCCCACACACTCTCCATTACTATTCCTACTTAAGAACTTGTCTAAATTTTTATTGGCTGAAAACTAATATTTTACGAACCTGACTTTGAAAAAATGAGTTTATTTAGCTCGCTAAACGCACTAATTTTTTCTTTGCCAGAACCGCTAACTAATGATTTTCAACTCGAAATAAATTTTAGACAAACTCTAAACAACACAATCACTCAACAATTTAAATAATGAGAAGACTATTTGCTGCCATAGTAGGTATTTTGGCATTTCTATCCACCATTGATTCAACTGCACAAAGCATTCCCTTATTTGAGAATTTTCCTTGGCTGACGGATTTAGTAGATAGCAATAATTGTACGACCGAAAAGGTAGAACTATATAAATCGAATATTTATTCCTACTTATTAGTTACTGAGGCAGATGGTACTGCCAAATTATATAATCAAGATGGCGCTTTCTACTGCCAAAATGCGGATAATTTTGATTGTCCGGTAGTGTATGGCTTCGGGCCACCTATACAACCAGCGACTTGGACTTGTGGAGCTTCCAGTACAACCCAAGATTGCCTACCAGAAGAGCAGCTCATTCAAAGTCTAAGAGGAGGGGTTATTGGCAATGCTTGTTCCATTGTCACTAAAATATCCAGAATAGCATATAATGGAGCTACCTATTACAGAAATGTGATAGGGCGTAATCCTAATACAACTACACCTTGTGGGGTGCAAGAAAATTTCGGTAAAGCTATCAATTGTCAAGGACAAGAGATTTGTTTATTTGCGCTAATCGCTCCTCCTCCAAATTACGACCCAGAAGTCTGTAATGCCATTCAAACAGGAATAGGAACGGAGAC
>CALJIY010000162.1 GCA_937973945.1 uncultured Saprospiraceae bacterium
TAAAACAAAAAAGGCCCCTTTCGGAGCCATTTAATTGATTAATCTTAGATAAACAATAATAAGGTAGCTCCTCTTAGGCTTGGCCATAAAAGTAAAAAAAGAAGCTAAATGTAAAATTGTTATTCATAATAGATTAATATATTTCTATTGCAAACTTATTGATTAATTTAAGTCTTTGCAAGTTTATCATTAGACTTTATTCCAAATAACTAGATTTGCAGACCTGAAATACATTTTTAAACAACTTCATTATCAAAAAAGGAATGAAAATTCTTTAATTCAAGGTATTTTTGCTTTCATAACTTAACAAACACTCCTTATAATGAGATTATTGGTCCTTTTATTTACATTGGGTATGTATGCCCAAGCTTCCTTCGCACAAACTATCCCGACGACTAAGGTGTATGCTTTTAAAATGATACAAAAAGGAGAAAAATATCATTTTATCAATCCTAAGTATCTATCAAGTTTTAACCCAAATGGATACAATAACCAGCCGCACTTTGTAGGAGATCATACCTTATATATTACTAGTCAGTTTCCAGATGATAATCAAACAGACATTTATAGTCTTGATTTATTGAATAAAAAATTGGCAAGGGTGACCGCTACGGTAGAGGGGGAGTATTCTCCTACGGCAATACCAGCTAGTAATTCTTTTTCAGCAGTACGAGTAGAAGCAGATGCGGCAGGAACGCAACGCTTGTGGAAATTTCCTAAAGACCGCTCGAACTATGGACAAGTAATTTTTGAAGATATCAAAGGGGTAGGGTATCATCATTGGTTGACTCCTGAAAAGGTAGCTTTATTCATTGTAGACCAGCCTAATAAACTGATGATTGCAAACCAATCAACAGGGGCAGCAGTGGAATTACTCAACAATATAGGTAGAGGGTTTCAAAAAATTGGGAATGATAAATTAGCCTTTATTCATAAAACAGCAGCAGACACTTGGTATATTAAGGAAATGGATAGCTATACGTATCGATTTAAGAACATCATTGAGACTTTACCTGAGAGCGAAGATTTTATCTATTTGTCTGATGGTACTTTTTTAATGGGCAATGGCAGTAAACTTTATAAATTCAACAAAGTTTTTGATACAGGCTGGCAAGAAGTGGCAGACTTTAAACATTATGGGATCACAAACATCACTCGACTAGCAATCAGTGAGAATGGAACTATTGCTATTGTAGACAAAGTAAATTAAAAAATGACGGGGCTTTCAATAGTAATTATCAGCGCCTTTGTTGTATTAGCAATTAGTATACAAATATTTGCCAAACAAAAGAATTTTGCCTTTTCCTTTTGGGTGATGGCAGCGGTGTCTGCGGCCATGTTCTATCCTGATTTTTTTACGCATATTGGAGACTTTAATACTTCTGGATTAATCGTACCTTTATTGATGCTGATTATGTTTGGCATGGGTACGGCGATGAGTATCCAAGATTTTGTTCGGGTTATTAAAATGCCAAAGGGCGTATTGATTGGGGTGCTATGTCAATTTACAATAATGCCATTGGTCGGTTTTGCTATTGTAAAATTATTTGAATTTCCTCCAGAAATTGCTGCAGGCATTATTCTGGTGGGATGCTCTCCCAGTGGATTGGCTTCTAATGTAATGTCTTATATTGCAAATGCTAATTTGGCTTTGTCTTTAACCCTTACTGCTGTAGCTACGCTACTCGCGCCTATATTGACTCCTTTATTGATGAAGATACTGGCAGATCAATATGTGCCGATTGCCTTTGTGCCTATGATGCAAAGTATTCTAAAAATAGTCATAGTTCCCGTTATCGCAGGTTTATGCTTCAATCACTTTTTCAAAGGAAAGTTTCCGTGGATGGATAAAGCGATGCCTATTGTCTCTATGATCGGGATCGCAATAGTTATAACGGTCATAACAGCAGCAGGAAGAGATAGCTTAATAACGATAGGATTAGCATTGGTGCTAGCGGCACTTATTCACAATATGTTGGGCTATGGATTAGGCTACTGGCTATGCCGACTAGCAAAAATGGACGAATCTTCTTGTCGAACGATAGCTTTGGAAGTAGGGATGCAAAATAGTGGCTTGGCATCTGGCATTGCTCTAGAGATGGGAAAAGTCGCAACGATGGGATTAGCCCCAGCTATATTTGGTCCATTAATGAACATATCTGGCTCTTCTTTGGCTACTTGGTGGCGTAATTCTAGTAATGCATCTCAGCGGTAGAATTTGAAACCATAAAAATAGAACAGAGAGTAGAGAAGAGAGAACAGAGACGTATTTCGTTTTAAAACTTGGTTAAAGCTCAACCTTATAAAACAAACATAATATGAAACAGATTATTTTTAATAAGTTCTGTCTATTCAACTTATCATTTTTCTTCCTACTGGCTTGTTCGACGGATGCAAACCCTGAAGAGACGGCAGCAGCAAAGGCAGATACTAAGGCTGCAACTACCGCTACTGGCACCAATATAGATAAGAGCATTACCTTACCCACTAGCTTTGTTGCACAAGCAGTAATAGAGGAAACAGGAAGAGCTAGACAGATGGCCGTCAATACAAATGGAGACATATATGTACAATTAGCGAAACCTAAATCTGGCAAAGGAATCGTGGCGCTAAGAGATACAGATGGAGATGTAATGGCGGATGAGGTAGCATACTTTGGAGACCATAGTGGCACAGGTATGGCGATTTATGACGGGCACTTATATAGCTCTTCTCCAACGGAAGTTTTTCGATATCCTTTAGATGGAACGGCACTAGTTCCTAACGAAGATAACAAAATATTGATAGCTGGAGGCTTTCCAAAACAGCAACAACATGATGCTAAATCTATTACCTTTGATAGTGAAGGCCATTTATATGTGAATGTAGGTGCACCCTCTAATGCCTGTATGGTAGAAGCACGGACAAAGGGCTCACCAGGGGCAGATCCTTGTCCGCAGTTGGAATGGCAAGGGGGGATTTGGCAGTTTGATGCAAAACGACCTGCGCAAACGCAGAAGAAGGATGGCGTTCGTTATGCAACAGGCATTCGGAATGGAATGGCCTTAGATTGGAATTTTGCAACGAATAGTCTCTATGTTGTTCAACATGGACGAGATCAATTGAATGCTTTCTTTCCAGAATTATTTGATGAGAAGGAAAGTGCAGAATTTCCATCAGAAGAATTTTTTCAGATAAGTAAAGGAGATGATTGCGGTTGGCCTTTTTGTTATTACGACTGGCAAGAGAATAAAAAATATTTGGGCCCAGAATATGGAGGCGATCGGAAGAAAATTGGGCGTTGTGCGAACAAGAAACAACCTATTGTTGCATTTCCAGGCCACTTAGCACCGAATGATTTACTATTTTATACAGGTGATCAATTTCCAGAGCGCTATAAAAATGGAGCATTCATTGCCTTTCATGGCTCTTGGAATCGGACACCTGAACCACAAAAGGGGTATTTTGTCGTTTTTGTTCCTTTTAAGGATGGACAGCCTTATGGTGATTGGGAAATATTTGCGGAAGGATTTGCAGGAACAGAAGTCATAAAAAGCACGAAGGATGCCAAACATAGGCCTATGGGCTTGGCGATAGGGCCAGATGGTTCCTTGTATGTCTCAGATTCTACAAAAGGTAAAATATGGAAGATTAGTTATACCGGTTAAGTAGAAATTACCAATTAATTTCATGTTTTTATTATAATACGCACCATAATATCAAAAAAAGCATCTATTTAAAATATAAATAATAAGATTTTTTTCATAAAATTGACTTCCTTTTTTACATTTGCAGTTAAACAAGTTGTTATCTTATAAATAGATAATGACATTTACCTAGAACAAAACAGAAAATTTTCCAACAATGAGATTGATAATCAACCTTCTATTATTGGCACTTGTAGCATTTCTTATATTTCTACTTGTGCAAAGTATTAGTGAACCAATTGCCTTTAAGGCAGAGAAAGATAAGCGAGAAAATGCAGTTATAGACAAGTTGATGAAAGTAAGACAGGCACAGGAAATATACAGAAGTATTCACAATGGTGCCTTTGCTGGTTCTTGGGAAGATTTAAAAGGAGCCTTAAAAACTGGTCAAATACCTTACGTAAGTGTAATTGGTGATCCAGATGATCCGAACTTTACAGGCGAGATTACGTATGATACAACATTCGTAGCAGCAAGAGACTCTGTTAGATCTCTTGGTTGGAACGTTGATTCTTTACAATATATCCCTTACGGTGGTGGAAAATCCTTTGAAATAAAAGCAGATACGCTTTCCTATCAAAAGACCTTAGTAAACGTAGTAGAGGTAGGAACTAGCCGCACCGCTTTTATGGGTAAGTATGCAGATGCAGCATTTCGTAGATATGATGCCTCCTACAATCCAAATAGTTTCATCAAGTTTGGGGATATGAATAAACCAAACCTTTCAGGCAATTGGGAACGATAAATACAGAGATTCTTAAATCTTCTTTTTCTAAAAATAATGTCAATCAATATAAACTGTCCATTCTGTTCGGAATGGACAGTTTGTCTTATTACATTAGTGATGCTAAAGAGTTATTAGTATTAAAGAAGATTGATTATGATACGACTAATAAGCACACGACACTAGCTCATCATTTAGATAGCATATGGCTTGAAGAGCCTACCTTATCGCTTCCTTATAAAACAGTGCAAGTTGCTTTTGCAGGTCCTCATTACACGATTATTCCTAATCGTTTATATAGTGAGCCTGATAAAGCCCAATATTTACTACCGTTAAAGACACCAGCTATTATTTCGGAAAATATCTTTGCAGATGTAATTCCCTCCATTGATTCTCAACTGATTTATTCCCTTCCTACAGATGTTGTTGCATTTTTTAAGAACACCTATGATGGCAACGCGCAGTTGTATCATGCTTTCTCCACACTTACAGAAATTTATAGCAAGAAAGCAGGAGTAGGAAAAGAGGTATTCCTTAATATAAGAAACCATACAGTTGATGCCTTCTTTTTTGATAATAAAGAATTGATTTTTTCTAATCAATTTACTTTTCAATCGGATAAAGATTTTCTATACTATATCTTGCTGCTTTTTGATAAATTTCAATTAAATCAAATGGAGGTCCCAGTAAATATTTCGGGGACTTTATCTCCAGATTCTGCTATATATAGTCAGCTCTACAAATATATTCAATATCTTTATTTTATAGACTTACCAACATCTTTTAGCCAAGATGCAGATTTACAACAACATCCAGGACATCTTTTTTTTGATATATTACATACGGCTTAAATAGAGGTCAGAAGTCAGATCGTTCTAGTTAGCTTACGCTAAGGGAACTGTCAGAGGTCAGATTTTGATGTTGACAAAATGATATTTCTGACAGCGAACAATCAGATCTTTGGTTTTCAACTATCCGAAGTGTAACCACTTATTCTTATTCATTTCAATGATATTATTCTATACTACCGAGATTGATGGCAAGCATGCGGTACTAGACCAAGAAGAAACTAGGCATTGTACCCATGTACTAAGAAAGAAATTAGGAGATACCATTCAATTAGTGGATGGAAAGGGAAATTTTTATGAAGCGCGTATTATAGAAATCAGTAAGAAAGCTTGCCTAGTAGAAATCATAAAGACCATTGCTAATTTTAATAGCCGAAATTTTTATCTACATATAGCCATTGCCCCTACCAAAAACATGGATCGCTTAGAATGGTTTGTAGAGAAAGCTACAGAAATAGGGATTGATGAAATTACGCCAATTCTGTGTCAACGTTCTGAGCGAAAGAAATTGAGAGTGGATCGTTTAGAAAAAAAAGCACTCTCTGCCATGAAGCAATCCCTTAAAGCCAGCTTACCCATTATTCATGAATTAACGCCCTTCAAAGAAGCTATTCAGCATTCTCCAGATATTTCCCTTCGCTTGATGGCCCAAGGTGGTCAAAAGAATAGTCTGAAAGACAACTATACCCCTAATACAGCCGTTTATATCTTGATTGGCCCCGAAGGGGACTTTACGAATACGGAAAAGGAAATGGCACAGGCTACTGGTTTTCGAGGAGTACACATGGGAAAGAGTCGCTTGCGGACAGAAACAGCTGGACTGGTTGCTTGTCATACTATCAATTTATTGAATGAAGGCCAGTAATGTGTAGAACAGAGAGCAGAGAAGCGAGAATAGAGACTGGATTCGTTTGCAAATAACGGAATTTGCTTATTTTTTAAACGAAATGTATTTATATGTTCTGCTCTCGCTTCACTATTCTTTGCTTATGTCTAGAGAGAGAAGTTGAGGCACACAATTTGCCACTATTATAAGTATTTCCAAACCCTAATCCATCGCTATTTTATTTTCAGGTTCTTTGATACATCCTGTTGAATTTTAAGATTGTCTAGGATCGTCGAGCTTTGTAAGCTCGATGCAGTATGATGATCTCTAACATATAGCTTACGAACTTCGACAATCTATTCAAATAATGGGATGTATCAAGAGATAAATTTTCAGCATATGAAATATCTATTTTCTGCTATAACACTTTGTTTATTATTCAATTTTACAATTGAGGATAACAAACCTTTACAACTAGCTTTATTAAAATATAATGGAGGAGGGGATTGGTACGCTAATCCAACAGCCCTACCTAATTTAGCCACCTTTTGTAATCAGAACCTAGGAACAAACTTTGATTCTGATTATGCAACAGTAGATGTAGGGAGTGCAGAAATTTTTAACTACCCCTTCATTCATATGACGGGGCATGGTAATGTGGTATTTTCTGATACAGAGGCGGAGAATCTAAGAAACTATCTTTTAGCAGGTGGTTTTCTGCATATTGATGATAACTATGGGATGGACCCTTATGTGCGGGCAGCTATGAAGAAAGTTTTTCCTGAACAAGAATTTACAGAATTGCCTTTTGAGCATGAAATATATCGACAGCGTTTTACTTTTAAAAATGGCTTACCCAAAATACATAAACACGATGATAAACCCGCACAAGGTTTTGGTATCAGACATGAGGGACGCTTGGTTGCTTATTACACTTACGAAACGGATTTAGGCGATGGATGGGAAGATCAAGAAGTGCATAAAGACCCAGAGGACTTACGCCAAAGATCTTTACAAATGGGGGCTAATATTGTGCAGTTTGCTTTTCAACAATAGACTGATTAACTATCAGATCGCTACGCTGTCAACATCTGACACTTGACAGCATAGCGATCTGACTTCTGATTTCTTAAAACAACTCCTCCCATGTTCGTAAACGCCATACAAACCTCCAGAAA